>CANIHL010000005.1 GCA_947467375.1 Acidimicrobiaceae bacterium
CAGTGTGTACTGTGTGCCAAGGGGGTATTTGTGGGGGCACATATTCCGTCGTCTATTGGCGACGTTAATCAGGAGTGGTTTAAGTCTGCACTGGGTTGGGAAGTCGATTCAATCGATTGCAACCAGATTGGTTCAGGCATTGGCGTGTCGAGCGCGTTGTATCGATGCAAACTTACGGGTCCAAAATGTCCGTCTTCGGTCATTGTCAAACTTCCGGCACTCGATGAAGCAGCAGTGTTCACAAGCACCATGCTTCGCATGTACATCCGCGAAGCGAATTTCTTTAATTCACTCGTTCATGAAATGCCAATTCAGGTTCCTGTTGGCTATCTCTCGTTGATTGATGAAGAGACGAGCAAGTTTGTAGTGGTTATGGAAGACCTTGGCAACATGCGAATCATTGACCAAAACATTGGCATGACTATTGAAGATGCGCGCAAGTCCATCGATGCTGCAGCGAAAGTGCATGCCAATTGGTGGGGTAAGGGTGACGCACTCGCAGAAGCGGGTAAAACCGTGAGCCTTGGTGATCCTATTTATCCTGCTGTGTTGCCGTTTGTGTTTGGTGAAGGCTGGGCGAAGTTGACGGCCGAGATGTCATTGCCGCAAGCGATCCTGGAAATTGGTCCGCACTTCAGCGAAGCACTTCCAAAATTGCTGAGCAGCATGGTGGTTGGACCAAACACGTTGTGTCATGGCGACTATCGCGCAGACAACTTGTTGTTTAATGAAAACAACGAACCTGTTGCCATTGACTTCCAATTGTTGGGCACAGGCACTGGCGCATATGACATTGCATATTTTGTAACGCAAAGTCTTACCCCTGAAGTTGCGAGCAAGCACGAGCGTGATTTGTTTGATCAATGGGTTACTGCGTTAATCACTCATGGTGCGCCAGCCGGCCTTGTAGACCGCGACACACTGTGGTTGCACTACCGAACTGCTGCATTGTTCTGCCTTGCGTACCCAGTAATTGCAAGTAGGGGAATGGACTTGTCGGACCCACGTCAACGCACGTTGATTGAAGTCATGACCAACAGGTTTGATCGCGCAGTGCGTGAGCTAAACCTGGCCGAGTTGTTGTAACTCACGCCGATCCATCTACATTCTTAGACGTGGAAATCATCCTGGTTCGTCACGCACTGCCTGTGCGCATTGAATTGGAAACAGGAATTGCCGACCCCGAATTATCGGCTGAGGGTCACGAACAGTCCAGGAAAATGGCGGCCTATTTAGCGAGTGAGCAAATAGATGCGGTGTATGTAAGCCCGCTTAGGCGTGCGCGTGAAACGGCACAGCCACTCATCGAAAAACTTGGTATCCAATACGAAGTTTGCGAAGGCGTTGCAGAATTCGACAGAAACTCTAAGGAATATGTTCCTGCTGAAGAATTGCGGGCAACCAATGATCCGCGTTGGCAGAAAATGATGAAGGGTGAGTGGGATGAAACTGCCGATTCACCAGAAGTGTTCCGCGATCGTGTGATTGCTTCGATTAACGAACTCATTGATCGACACCCAGGCCAGAAGGTTGCTGTGGTGTGTCACGGTGGCGTTGTCAATCAATACCTTGCATATGTTCTTGGCATTTCAACGCAAATGGGCTTTTTCTACCCTCAATACACCTCGATCCATCGGGTTGCAGCCTCGCGTTCCGGTGCGAAATCCATAGTCAGTATCAACGAGGCTTCGCACCTGCGCTAGGTATTTTCACCTTCGTTTCTATGGCAACATTGGGGAATGGCAATTGATGTTTCGAGGGTGGTCGACCTTGATCGGTATCCCATCCATGTAGATGGTGAAGCTCGAAGACAATTAGTGGCCGATGTGCAAAAAGACGTTCGCTCTGTCGGTTGCGCAGTTATTAAGCAGTTTGTAAAACCAGAAGCCATTCCCGCACTCGTTGCAGAAGGCGACAGAGTTTCGCATTTAGGTCATCGCAACTTCAATCGCACGAACCCGTACTTCACTCAGCTGCCAGCAGATTTACCTGACACACACCCACTTCGTCGTTTCTACGACCGCTCAAACGCATTTGTGCCTGCCGACAATTTCGGCGAAGACAGCATTATTCGTGCGATGTATGAGTGGTCCTCGTTTGCGCCGTTCATTCAAGAAGTTCTTGAAGAGCCTTCGTTCTATCGATATGCCGACCCACTTGCCGATGTTGTCATCAACTTGGCCGAAGAGGGGAATGGTTTCCCTTGGCACTTCGACACCAACAACTACACCGTCACACTTGCTATTCAAAACGCAGAGCATGGCGGCGAGTTTGAATTCAGTCCAAATCTGCGTACATCAACAGATGAAAATTATGATGGTGTCGGAAGAGTGTTGGATGGTGATCAGTCGCTTATTCATTCGTTGCATCTAGAGCCTGGTGATCTGCAAATTTTCAAGGGTCGCTATTCGTTGCATCGAGTAACTCCGCTTAGTGGTCCGACCATGCGGTACGTAGCGATTTTCAGTTTCACTGAAATGGAAGGCGTTGTGGGCAGCCCCGAACGCACCAAACAGTTGTATGGCCGTGTGTTGCCAATTCACCTTGAGCGTGCGGGTATGCGCGGCGACGCTTTAGTGGACTAGTTGGCCTTCTTGTTGTTTTGGTAGCTGCACTGAATCTTCAGGTAAGAGAGTAGGTTTGGGACATGAAGCTTGGCCCTGGGCTCACGTTCTCTTTGAAGCGCACGTTGGGAATGAAATAGTTACGAAATGAAAAATTTTCCTGCAATTTCCACATTTGTCGTCATCATTTTATTGATTTGGCGAAGTCGGAAAAACGCCAAGAAATCTGGAAAAACATCGAAAAAGTCTGTACAAAAACGTGATATCCCAATGATTGATTCTGAAATTACCGCGATTACCGATGAGATCGATTTCTTTTCAACGTACAAAGATCATGATGTTGCGCATGCAACCGACTCAATCGTGTTGCAGAAAGACGAGCACCTGCTAGCTGCGGTGATTGGGGTTGGGTTTGTAGAAAACAAGACAACTGAAGACGGTGTATCTCCATTCCTGCTTGATGAAGGCGAATTCATCATCACCACTGTGCGAGGTGTGTTTGTAGGAAAAACTATGACTCATGATTTTCAATGGACCAAACTTATTTCGCATAAATCAGAAACGGTGACGGAAGATGTCAATATGGTCACGTATCTCCCAGTCAGTAACAGACAAAAGATTTATGGCATCGCTACAGATATTGCTACCAATGGCACGCTTCAAAAAAGATTGAGTTTTGGTGTCGCGGTCGCGCTGGGACGGCAAGAGCAACATATCGACGGACTAAAGGCAGAGCGCGAGAAATTGACACAAGAAAAGCAGCAATTGGCATTAGGTTCGGCTGGTGGCTCTGGGTTTGAGAAAGAGCAAAGCTAGAACGCTAGGCTCTTGCAGGAAATAGCGGGGCTATAGCTCAATTGGTAGAGCGCTTGCATGGCATGCAAGAGGTAGTTTTCCAATTTTGTTCAAACGTCCTGAACCTCAATCCCAATATGGCTTTTGCATGTTTTGCGGCCTTTATGGCTAGCACGTCGACCTCTTCCTTTTAGGAAGGGAATTAAGTGAAACTTTCATGGATTGACGAATTTGTATCCGATTGGGTGCTGTCAGGTAAATCTCCAACCACTGCAAATGCTTATAAGAAGAATTTAATTTTATTATTAAAATATTGTTCAGATCCACAATTAATTGATATTAAAAAATGGTTGACAGATGCTCAAACAAAAGAGGTTTGTCGCAAACGTGCACAATCCGCAAGAGCATTTGGCTCATGGTGTGAAAAAGTTGGCTTAGAAGAATTCGGTTTTTGGAAACAAATACCAGTTCAAAAAATAGAGATAAAACCTCAGTGCACTGTTGCGGCTTAAGGTGAAAACTATCCAAAAGCAAGTTTGAGAAAACGTTGCTTTTGGGATTGGTTTCTGTGGACGGAGCTATCGGGTGGGTCTCGCTCGGACAAGAGCAGAGACCATCCATTCGGTTAACACCCCCGTACCCCACCTATGCCCCTAGTGCACGTGAAGTTCTGTGCCAGTCTGTGAATTCAGGAAAAAAAATATGGAAGTGGGTACTTCTATCGATGACATCTCGTCATTGAAAGCCAAGATGTCATCGCTCACTTGGGAGGAATTGGACTAAGGTTCATTCTGTTGATATTTGTGTCTGCTTTCGGTTCTGGCATGTGTAGTAGTCGTGGTTCTTGTAAAAAGAAAAGCTCAAACCGAATCATTGGATGTTTAAAAACCTGTAAATAGAATAGGAATTAAATGAAACTCAAGGCGCTAAAAAACACCATATTTTTTGTTTTTGGAGTCACAGTTCTTACTGCATGTTTGAATGTTGAAGCTGATTTGAAGTTGGATTCGAAGGCGTTGGCCTCTGGTGAATACAAAATCACTATGGAAAAATCGATTGCGGCGATGATGGGTGCTACTGATGCTGAATCTTTCAAAAAAGTATTCATCGCCCAAGAAGATTTTGACCTAGCTAGTGAAGAGATTTCAGTAGTTGAATCTGGCGATTCGTACATCATGACTGTGAAAGCTACAGATTATCCTTTGGTTGACAAAGACATGAGTGCAACACTGATGCCTGATGGGAGTATTAAATTTCTTTTCAGTCAAGAGGGGTCAACGGATGAAAGCACGATGGTGGCAGGGAATATTTCTCTAAAACTTGAGTTCCCAGGTGATATCACGGAACTAAGTCCAGAATTTCAAAAAGTTGACAATCGCAATGTGTTGCTAGATGTACCACTTTCTCAAGTGGTTGCAGGCGCTTATGTCATCAGCGAAAGTGGAGATTCTCCAGAGAGTGATTCAAGTGCTGAAGAAGCGACTTCAAGTGCAAGTGATGGTTCCAATTCCAAGTTGATTATTGGGCTTATGGCAGTAGTTCTCCTGGTTGGGGTCGGGCTTGTGCTTAAACGAAAGAAGTCGACAAAATCAGGTTTTGGTTCCTCCGAAGATGTGGACGCAAATTCCTAAATCACTCGTACCGATTAGCCGTCACTGATAATGACGATAAAGTAATCAACCTTGAGTGTGAAGCACGATCAAGGTAGCTTGGAATTTTGCCGTTCCTGAATCCGCTAGTTAGACACTGACTTCTTATTCGTGGATTGTTCCGTCAGGCATGGTTGTACCAGTCAGTATTGCCCCATTCAAAGCCCCTTCCAAAAGGTTGGATCCAAGAAGATTTGCATCTGTCAGGTTCGCACCGCTCCAGCAATCCCTAGAACTGTTGCATGAAAAATATGCATAAGCCAAGTTTGCACCTGTCAAGTTTGCATTGCGAAAGATTACGTCGTCACCTTCAGCGCCCGTCAGGTTTGCACCGATCAGATTTGCTCGAATTAGTTTTGCGTGGCCCATTTTTGCATATGACAAATTAGTTTGTTCAAGGTTTACACCTGACAGGTTTGCGAAACCTAACGATGCGCCAGACATGTTCATATATGAAAGATCAAAACCTTCAAAAATTGCTGAAGTGCACTCAAGGTGTTCCGGAGGATCGCAGTTGTAAACTTCGGTTGTAATTGTTACTTCTACATCCTTAGAGCAACCTACGTTACTAACTACCAAAATTGATAAAATCAAAAACGAAATTGAGCGCTTAATTTTGCTCAGAAATACATTGGAGCATCGTAAATCAGTAGCCATAATCCTGGTTACCGGCAATCGTTTTATGAGTTAGGTAGGCAGTAGTCAAAATTTGTAAAGTAATAGGCAGTTCCATCAATTATTGAGTAATGAATGTCTATATCTTTCTCACCCGGTTGATACCCAACATCAACATATTTTACCCGAATCATGTATGTCCTTCCGAAATCACTCGGCTTGAATGTTTTACCGTCTGAATGTTCAAGAATCCAATCGGGGGTGGGAATGCTTGAACCCAATTGTGGAACCATATAGGAGATGTAAAAGGTTGAGTATTGGTCCAGTTGTTCCTGGAGGCAGTCTTGCAACATTGCATCAGTCAAATATTCACGGTAAGGGGGGAATAGGTTTTTGGTATCAAAATCGAATGAAGCTTTAAAGGTTTCTTTAGTGTTTGCCGCTGCCGAAAACAGCTGTTGACCTTCATAGGCCACGAGTCGGAAAAGTTGTTCATCTGCAGCAGTTTGGGCTGCTGGATCCAATGTTGTGGTCGGAGCGTCAATGGATGATTCATTGGCATCTGTTTTTGATCCACAGGCCGCAAGGGTTGACAGCGCTAGAACAGCAAAGGCTGCTCTAACTGAACGATTAATCATGAAGGTTCTCATATAGCATTTATACCACGATCAGCCCATCAATTGCTAGTGAGTCGGTCAGCGTTGGATGCGGAAGCTCTGATCTGTGCATCACGAAAATTGGGGGCTACTTGGAAGCGCTTTTAGTCTGAATTTTACAGAACTGTCCCATTGCTAGACCAATGTGGTAGAAATCCATAACGGTTGTAAATATCCAAAAGTTTGATTTATGAGGGGTTGAGAATGAATAAGAGTTTTAAAGCTCTCACTTATGTTGTATTGGCTGCAATTTCATTAACTTCATGTTCAAATAGTTCAGATTCTTCGTCCAAGAGCAAGAGCAAGAGTTTTGAGACGCTTTTGGAGATGCGTGATGCATTCATTGTTGTTGGAGGCGATTGTTCTGACTGGAAACAAGAAAACGAAGTAAAGCTTGCCTTGGAATCTGGGGCTTGTGGCGATTCCAATGTCCTCAGTATTTACTCGAGCCGAGCAGCAGCTGACGAGCAAAATAGGGCGTATAAGAAACTGATAGCCGAAATTTTGCCATCCGAAATTGAAGAGGACAAGCCAATACATTTGCTTGTCGGAGAAAATTGGATCCTTAATGAATCCGATATGAATCTACTTTATGATTTTCAATCAAAATATGGCGGTGATCTCATCACAAGCTATAGCCAGATTTCCTGAGAAGTTCTTACTTTCACGGCAACATCCAACGAGGTTTGTAACCTAAGGTTGCCTGAATTTTTAGAAGTGATGCTCCAGAGGGCTTATAATCAATACAAAACTATTTTAATTGTTTAACGCTCAGCTATACGTTGACTAGTTAGTCGTGGATTGAGCCATCTGGCATTGTTGCGCCAGTGAGAATAGCGCCAGTCAGATTTGCACCACTTAGGTTTGCGCCACTCAAGTTGGTTTGCCTCAGGACTGCACCACTCAGGTCTGCGCCCCATAGATTTGCACCACTTAGGTTTGCGCCACTCAAGTTTGTGCTAGTCAGGATTGCACTATTCAGATTTGCACCACTTAGGTTTGCACCACTCAGGACTGCACCACGCAGGTCTGCGCCACGCAAGTTGGTTTCCATCAGGACTATGCCAGCCAGGTTTGCGCCACTCAAGTTTGCGCCAGTGAGAATAGCGCTAGTCAGGTTTGCACCACTTAGGTTTGCGCCACTCAAGTTGGTTTCTATCACTTCTATGCCAGCCAGGTTTGCGCCAGTCAGATTTGCACCACTTAGGTTTGCGCCACTCAGGACTGCACCCAGATTTGCACCACTCAGGTTTGCGCCACTCAAGTTTGTGTTAGTCAGGATTGCACTATTCAGATTTGCACCAGTTAGGTTTGCGCCACTCAAGTTGGTTTCCATCAGGACTATGCCAGCCAGGTTTGCGCCAGTCAGATTTGCTTCAATCAGGACTGCACCACTTAGGTCTGCACAACTCAAGTCTGCGTAGTTGAGTACTGCGCCAGTCAGATCAGCTCCAGGCGCAATCGTGTAGCCATCCACAACCTTTTCAGACTGATTGCATGTAGTCAACTCATTCGTAGCGGTTGACTCGGATGTTGCTCCACAAGCCGATAAAGCGAAAAGAACTAAACAGGAAATAGCTACCTTTGTTTTGCGCATACCTTAATTGTGCCCTTTTTTATTGCTGATTAGCAAAGCCCCCGTCACTTCCTGTTCTATATCCCAAAACTTTGCTGCTGCATCATTTCTTGCGTTGAAACCTGAGAGCGTCAATAGCTGTGCCTACACACATAAGAACCGAAACAGTTAGAAACACACCAGCAAAGCCAAGTGGAGTTCTTGGTGCACCTAACGAACCTGAAAGTCCTAAGCCACCCAATATGAGTGTCCAAAAATATCGCTCCTTCATGAGATGGCACGATAGCGGATATGGAATAGCAAGAGTTTCACAATCTAAGTGTTACCTAAAAGTAAGAGATGAATAAAGTTTTGTACCACAATGACAGGGTGTTTTTGAAACATGGAGATACTCCACCAATGTGGTCATTGAGGTAGAAACAACCGTTTTCCAGAAACGGGATCTGATTGATAGCGAGCAGACTCTGAAAAGGCTGCGGATGCAAATTCATGCTGATCACTTGCCTCAATTCGAGCTTTTCCTATGCACTTGACGGACGCTAGTATTGGGGCGCAAACTCGAAACGCAAGAATGAAACTGCTTGTTTTCGCCGTTTGAGCAGAGCTTTAAACGGCTTCTGGGGCTATAGCTCAATTGGTAGAGCGCTTGCATGGCATGCAAGAGGTCAGGGGTTCTTGCGTTTTGTTGTTCCAGAACGCAAAGCCTGATTGGGTTTGAGCCTGTTTCTCGCCGTTCACGTCAGGGGTCTTTCGCGTTTTGTGCTTCTCCTTATATATAGGAGTAAACGTGATGAAACAGCTTGTTGATGAATTTACTGCCGATTGGCTTCTCGCACAGCGAGCAAAAACAACCATAAAAATGTATGCGTCCTACCTTGGAAACCTTTTTGCGATTCATGAAGACCCAACTTTTGTGCAAACGAAACAATGGATTGGGTTGACAGATTCTCCATCAGTGCGTCGAAAGAAAAGCCAAGCGGTTCGCGCATTTGGGAAGTGGGCGCAACTTAATGGGATTGACGTTTTTGGTTGGTGGAAAGCGGTTCCCGTTGCTAAGGAAGGAGTTTCACCACAGTTGACCGTGACCGAAGAAATGTATGTCGAAGCAAAACTGAAGGTAACAACAGCCCGTGACCAGGCATTGATTGAAGTCCTGTGGTCTTCGGGTTTGCGTCGTAGTGAAATCGCTCGTCTCAATGTTGAAGACATCAATTTCGTAGAGGGTTTCCTTGTAATTCGACAAACCAAAACTGGGAATCCAAGAATTGCCCCAATTTCTCCAACGGCTCGACGCGCGTTAATTAAGCATCTTGGGAAAAGAGGCGAAGGTTCGGTATTCAAACTCAATTCCAATTCAATTCGCATTCGTCTGCGACGCTTAGGTTTGCCATCTGCACATGCATGGCGTCGGGGTTGGGCGGTGCACTCGTTACGAAGCGGTGTTTCAGAAGTCTCAGTCCGCTCTGCTGCGGGTTGGTCAAGTGGAACAATGGTTGCTCGTTATACCAAGGCACTATCAGGTGAGTTAGCCGTAGAAGAGTTTCATCGAAGCTGGCTGATGTAGTTTGGAGCGCAAGACGGATAACTTGCAGTACAAATAGGAATGTGGAGCGATAGCTGCTCTCTGGAAAAGGTGATGGTGTCAAATGGCTGATGTACCAAATTTGAATGAGAGCAACGAAAATTCCTGGACAACTTCAGTTGTGGAAGTTGCTTCAGGAGATATCGAAGCAAAGTCACAGAGAATTGTAAAAGTTGCAATTCTTGTTTCGGTATTTTCACTACTTGTTGCCGGTTTTTCACTCCTAAAGACTCAGAGTGTTGAATCAAAATCATCGGGTTTGATTGCCGACCCTGCCAACACAGAAGGTATTGACCTTTTTCAACCACCAAAAGACCTCCCAAGTTTTATTGCAACAGTTGAAGAATCAGTCGTTGCTATCGAGTGCGAAGGAAACGAAGAGGGAATATGGACTTATGGAACTGGTTTCGTCGCAGCATTTGAGCCCGAAACCGATGGTTTCGAGTCGGTCATAGTCACGAACCATCATGTGATTGAAGATTGTATTGATTCTGGCAACGAACTAATCGTGCTAACCGGCGCTGACCAAACTGGAGCACCTCGTGTAAATCTTCTTCGATGGGATGAGGAAAATGACCTCGCAGTAATCGAAGTCGATGAACTTCTTCCAGGCCTAGTTTCAGCCGAAACCTTTGCGTCGCGTGGTTGGTGGTCCATGGCTATTGGGAATCCGCTTGAAACAGATTTTGAAGAAACTATTGTCCTTTACAACTCAACAACCTTTGGCTACATCTCCTATGTATTAGATGGAAAGTGGAATTACACATCAGCCACCATTAATGGGGGGAATTCTGGAGGACCTTTGGTTAACAGCAGGGGAGAGTTGATTGGCATTAATACTCTTGCTGCAGCAAGTACGGAGGGTGGAGTTTGGAACATTGCAGTCGATTCAGACATCTTGTGCGAAAAGATTTTCACCGATTGTGCCACTGACTAACGAACCAGAGTGAACCTTTTCGTAATGCCGAAGGTTTGGGGTATTCAGCTACATAAGCGAACCCAAATCAGTTGGTTGCGTTTCCAAATTCTTCAACAAACTCTGCATAGTCTTCATCAAAAATCCGAAGCACCTTTTCGGTAATTGTGTCAGACAATTCATCTACGTAGAAAGGTGCAAGTCGAAGTCGGATGATAAATGAACCATTGTGAATAATGGGTAATTCGGTATCTGGGTCGTAAAGAACAGTTGCAACAGTTAGGTGGTCTTCCTCGTTCCAATCGTTTGCCACCAAATGCGGGTTGCCAGAAATTTCAATAAATGATTGAATACTGAAGTCCTCGAAATAAGGTCCGCCGTATCCAAGCGGAATAATCCAGAAATGCTCTTCGCCAGCTGTGATTGTTATTGAGCTGTATTCACCAAATGTCTCGTCAATTTCTGTAGATAATTCGGCCTCATAGTCAAGCTCTTGAATGACGTTTAGAAGTTCGGGTGCAGTTAATAGTGCGCTCATTTCAGTTCTCCCTTGGAATGTCTGTTTGGGATTTAATCATTTCGATGGTTCTTTGTGAATGTATAGCAGGGTTGTTGCACAGTGGTTTAGTGGTGACATTTATGTGCAGCAAGATTGATGCACCACAAACTGGACAGACGTGCAGGTCATTTATGGCTGCGTTTTTCGGTTTAGGCATGCTTGTTTCCTTTGCTTTAGATGTTTGGGTCGGAAACTATAAGCAGCCCTGTCATGTGGTTTGCAACTCTAAGTTAAGTTTGGTACCTACTACGTAGGTACCAAAAAAGTTTTCAGATAAGAAGAATTGCTTGATTCTCTAGACAATAAGTAGAAACCACTTGGACAAATTGAAAGAGAGTTTGACAATCATGGTTTCACTCAGTAGAACTACGAGCAAGAACTGTCAATCAGGAGGAAGACAATGAATGAAGAAGAACTCATCACTCGACTCGAAACAGAATTAAAGGCAACACCGAATCAAACTGCGAGACAGTTAGCACGTACCATCGGAGCACCAAAAACTGTGCTCAATCCACTTCTATACAGAATTGAGAAATTCGTGCAAGATGGTTCAAAACGTCCTCTCTGGAGATTAAAAGAGAGTCCAGAGAGTAACTAGTAAACCCTCAATCAAGAAATTCCTGAATGATGGTCGAAAATCAGAAAGCTCAAAAGAGTAAAGGAACGCCATACAACTTGTTTGTTGTTGAGCTGAAGGAACTTAAAGGCCGAAGTGCTGATAAGCCACACCTATACGTAACATTGACTTCGTCAACTACCAAACTTGCATTTCGCCGACTTCTTGAAGGCAAAGGTCCAACTTGGGTGCAGGGCAAAGTCGAAAAACTTAGAACTGACCTGATACCTAACTATCGCGAGACGAACAATAGGGAGGTAGCAGAAAAGCGTCTCGGAAAGTTAAAAATTGACTTATCAAAACAGGGTTTCGGCGTAAATGGTGACTCGACTGTATGGGTCGTGTATGTACTTGACATTGACCCAAATATTGAACCAAAGATTCTTGACTTAGGGAAAAAAGGGAAAGCAATTTACGTCGGTCAAACGTCAACAACCAGGGAACTTCGTGCTGAACAACACGCTGGAAAACCAAGTAAATCAGGAAAGCACATTGGTTCACGAAAAACCAAAGGAAGAAACCCGGTCCTTAATCTGCATTTGAGTCCCACAAAAGAGATGTATACAAAAGAAGACGCGCTTGCCTTTGAGACAGAGACCCACAAGAGGTTGGAGGAAATGGGTTACAGAGTGCTTGGGGATGTTCAAGATGGCAACAAAAGTGACTAAATCCCTTGGTACACCCTTGGACTAGTTTTGTGGTGTGAAGACTATGTCGTTCAGCGGTCAGAGCCGTAAGCCATTATGACTATTTCGCTGAAGGGTAAAAGTAAAATTGCGTGGGTTCGTCCGGACGGATGTCCTGCCGGATTCGAGCCATCCGAGGTTGTCGTTGGTAATAGCGACGTTGGAGGGATGGCTCTTGAAATCGCCATTACTAAATGGTCCAAGAATGAACCTCCTACTCGTGAGGCGCTCACACGTCTTCATACTCTTCGAACCAATAAGCGAGCAACGCCTGTTGTCTTGGTCGTCGAGTTTGATGGCGGCGGAACTCTCGTCTTTGGTCCTAATACTGCTTCTGCTCCAGTTGGCCCACTACCGATAGAGCAGACCCAACGTGTAGTCCAAGCAGCGCTCGATGAGCCAACAGTTATTGCGGCGCGTAATCGACTAGCTGGACTAGTGCAATCGATTGATTCAACATCAATGCCAGGAGTGAAGAACTCTGGACTATTCGCAAATCATGAACTTCGTGTTGGTGTACCTCAGCGTGCAGATTGGGCTGATGCATGTACTGCATCATCTCCGATGTTGCCACTTAAAGGTAAAGAATTAATTGAAAAACTTGGTTTCCAAACTGGTCAATTCGGAGCGCACGCATTATTGCTAACGGGAGATGGACCCAAAGCAGAAGCAATTGCTGTCTTGCTCGATGACCGAGAAGCTTTCGATGCAGATTCACCTCGCTTTACGGTGTCGCCAGTCGCTTATGGATTGAACATGGCAGAAAAGCAGGGTGTCCCATGGCTCATCATGGTGCGCGGTAGCCAGATTCGCCTCTATTCATCACGTAAAGATTTTGGTGTCGGTCGCAAAGGCTTAGCTGAAACTTTCTTTGAAGTTGACTTGCCGCAACTCACAGCCTCAAATTCCGGCTATTTGCAACTCATATTTTCGGCCAAGGCACTAGCGGAGGGTGGCACAACCTATGAGATTTTGAAGTCAAGCACGCAGTACGCAGTTGCGCTCGGTGAACGATTGCGCGACAAGGTGTATGAGGAAATCATCCCTGAACTTTCTGTGTCCGTTGCAGATGCCTTAGTCGAAAATGGTTATGAAATGGATGCCGCGGGCTTGGACCTCGCGTACCAGCTAACACTTCGAGTGTTTTTCCGCATGTTGTTCCAGGTGTATGCAGAAGACCGGAAGCTACTTCCATACGGTGAAAACACGAAGTACGACCGAAACGCTATAAAAACTGTTGCCAAAGACCTTGCTGAAAATCCTGAACAGATTTTTGACGAAAACTCCACATCACTTTGGGATGACTTGGCCCAAGTATGGCGAGTTATTGATTCGGGTGATAAAGCCTGGGGTGTTCCTGCCTATAACGGTGGTCTGTTCGCAAGCGATTCAGAGCTAAGCGAGCACGGAGCAATTCTTAAAGATGTACATATAACTAATGATGTGATGGGCCCGGTCCTTAGGGCGTTGTTACTCGACGATTCAGACGATGGCACTATTGGTCCAGTTGACTTCCGTTCGCTGAGTGTGCGCGAATTCGGAACCATTTACGAAGGACTTCTTGAATCAAGTCTTGGCCTTGCTGAGGTTGATTTAACTCTTGACGAAGATGGAACTTGGATTCCAGCGAAGAAGAAAGACGAAATCTACGCTGAAGCTGGTCAGGTGTACTTCCATAACACCAGCGGCCAACGCAAAGGCACTGGCTCTTACTTCACCCCTTCGTTTGTGGTCGAACATCTTCTTGAACGTTCACTTGACCCTGCTCTCGACTCGCATCTTGCTCAAGTTGCGGAACTCATGCAGAAAGGCGACCACGCAGGAGCGGCAGAAAAGTTCTTTGACTTCCGCGTCGCAGACCTCGCTATGGGCTCAGGACATTTCCTTACATCTGCCATCGACCACATTGAACAAAAAATGGCGGCGTTCTTGGCAGAAGATGGTCAATCTATTCCTGGTGTTGCAGCTGAGTTGCTAAAACTGGAAAACGCAGCTCAAGAAGCACTTGGCGAAGATTCTGTTGAACTTGAACGCTCATCACTTTTGAGGCGTCAAATTGCACGTCGCTGCATATATGGACTCGACATCAACCCAATTGCTGTTGAACTCGCACGTGTTTCAATTTGGATTCACACATTCGTTCGTGGGCTTCCAATGTCAAGCCTCGACCACAATCTTGTCTGCGCGAACAGCCTTACTGGAATTGGAAGCGTCGATGAAGCGTTAGATGTGCTCGTTCCTGGTCGCAAGGGTCAAATGACATTGTTTGATGAGCCAATTGAGAGAGCGCTCGAAAGTGCACGGACAGTTTTGGTCGATGCTGCACTTCTTGCCGAAGCGACTAAAGACGAAACACGCGCAGCATCACGAGCGGCAAAGAAAGCTTACAAAGATGCCGAAAAAGCACGTTTGCTTTTTGATGCAGCTGTGCTGAACCGAATTGGCCGTTCTGGCCTCGTAGCAGCAGTGGACCCTGATGCAATCGCAAAGCTTGCTGCAATGCCTATTGCGCAGGAAGCGATATCTCCGTTGAAACCGGCTCACATGCCAGCACTATTTCCAGAAGTATTCCTCAGGGAGAATGGAGGATTTGACGTTCTTGTTGGTAATCCACCGTGGGAAGAAATAATGGTGGAAGAACCAAAGTATTGGCTACGTGCTCAGCCTGGCCTTTTAGGTATGAATGCTGCAGACCTGAAAGCAGCAATAGTTTCGTTGCGCAAGAAGCGTCCGGAACTTCTTGCTGGGCTTGAAATTGAAATTGAAATTGCAGCAAATATTCGGAAAGTCCTTTTGGCTGGTCCATTCCCAGGATTAGGCACTGGGGATATCGACCTATATCGCGTGTTTGCTTGGCGGAATTGGCAATTGTTGCGCTCAGGAGGTCGTTTAGGAGCCGTGTTTCCAAGAACGCTGCTGAACGCGGCTGGGAATGCGCCATGGCGTGAGATTGTGCTTAGCAATGGCGAAGTAAGTGTTGTAAACATCGTGAACTCAAACGGTTGGGTGTTTCCAAGTGTGCATGGTCAGTATTCAATTACGTTCATTGACATCCACAAAACAGATTCAAGCCCAGAAACAGTTCAACTCAGTGGACCTTTCTTTGAATACAAAACTTTCGATGAGGGCAGACATCAAAGTGGTGCGCTACCAATTGCACTTTTAAAAACTGCTTCAGAGGGGGCGTCGTTTCCACAATTGCCCGACGTCGAATCTGCATCAATATTCACGCAGATTCGGCTCGCGCCGCGCTTGAACGACCCACGGCATCCTTCTTTTAGACCTGTAAGAGAGTTTGATGCAACTAATGACAGACCAACTTTTGATGCTGGACCACAGAAGGAAGGACGATGGCCAGTTCTTGGTGGTTCAGGCTTCAATCTTTGGGAACCTAACACCGGTGATGTTTACGCGTGGGCTGAACCTAAAAAAGTAATCGCAGTACTTCAGGAGAAAAGGCAACGCCAAATTCGATTGAAAAGTTCAGCATTCTTTGGAATGGATGAAACCTGGGCTGCGAATCCAGATACTCTGCCATGCAGCGGAGTAAGAATTGCATTTAGGGACATTACTAATGCGACAAACACCCGAACTTGTATAGCGGCCCTTCTTCCTTCAGAAGTCATCCTGACAAATAAGGCACCATATTTGCTTCGAAACGATTGCACGAGTGGCGAAGAGGCATACCTGCTCGGCGTGCTTTGCAGCATTCCACTTGACTGGTATGCGAGACGTTACGTCGAACTGAGCATGAACCTGCATATTTTTAATGGATTGCCAATTCCGCTAGTTGATGAAAATGATTCAAGAAGATTGAGAATAATTCAAATTGCAGGAATGCTTGCAGCGGTTGATAACCGATATGCGACTTGGGCAAAAGAAGTAGGAGTCAAGGTTGGCTCAGTCAAAACTGATTCCGAGAAAGACGCGTTAATCGCAGAAACCGATGCGCTCGCAGCTCATTTATACGGACTGTCCCGGTCCCAGTTGGAACACGTTTTCAAAACCTTTCACCGAGGTTGGGATTATTCCTCACGTTTGACACAGGTCCTTTCGTTTTATGACCAGCTACCGGAAGTGAAGTCATGACAGACAGCAAGCCCTTTCCACCAGTCTTTGCAACGAATAACCCAAACACTGGGGAGACTGTTGCGGCCGAAGTGAATCGGATGATGAAGGGTTTGCGTGAGGAACTTGCGCAGCCACCGAATTTGGCTCTTGCTACCGCTTACATCAACCCTCAAGGGTTTGCGCTTATTGCTGACGAAGTGGAGCAGGCACCGCGAGTACGAATTTTGTTGGGTGCTGAACCCGATGAGCCATTGCAACGAAGAATTGATTCAGGTGAGGATGTTTCCTTTGAACAGGTCGCGCTGGATTATGAAAATGGTTTGAAGCGTGAACGTGACTTGGTTGGTTTTGATGCGGAGTCTGATGCAGCTGCGAAGCATTTGGTGAAATGGCTTCGTTTCGCTGAAGTGGGGGAACCTCCACGTGTTGAGGTACGACGTTTTACAAAAGGATTCCTGCACGGGAAGGCATTTATTGCTGAGCATCCGCGTATGCCTGCCGTATTGGCTGGTTCTTCGAACCTGACACTCGCTGGTCTGTCCTTGAATCGCGAGTTGAATCTTGGTTATCCGTCAGGTCAGTACACCGAGCTAGTGGTTGGCTGGTTTAACGACTTGTGGGACCAAGCAGAGTCTTTCGACCTAGCAGCAATGTACGAGGCCAGGTGGAGCGAACATTCACCATGGGTTGTGTTTCTACGAATGCTGTACGAACTGTATGGTAACCAATCAAATGTCTCGGATGAGCGAATTGAACTTAATGTCACCGAATTCCAAAGGGATGGAATTATTCGCTCAATGCGAATCCTCGACGAGCTTGGCGGTGTCCTTGTTTGTGATGAAGTTGGATTAGGTAAAACCTTTATTGCTGGCGAAATAATTCGTAAAGTTTCTCAAGAAAATCGACAGAAAGTATTAGTCGTTGCACCAGCGTCTTTGCGTAATTCGATGTGGGAACCGTTTTTGAAGCGGTTTGATTTTTCGCGCCGTGTTGAACTTGTTACATATGACGATTTGAGAATTGGAACTAAGGCCGAAGTTCAAAACTTTGATGATTATGCGATGGTGGTTATTGATGAAGCGCATAACTTGCGGAATGCCAAGACGCAACGAGCCTCAGCTGTCATTACTTTGTTGGGCGGAGAACATCCCAAGAAAGTAATTTTGCTTACAGCAACGCCTGTCAATAACTCTCTATGGGATTTAGAGACCTTGGTGAAATATTTTGTCAAGAATGATGCTCAATTCTTGGCTGACGGAATACCAAGTATTGAGGATTACATCAGACGGGCACAAGCGTTAGACCCTGAAACTCTTTCTCCTGAGCACCTATTCAGTTTGATGGACAAGGTCGCTGTTCGACGTACGCGCCGATTTATTAAGAAGGAATACGCAAATGATTTCATCACCAACAACCAGGGTGAACTAGTACCTATCGAGTTTCCCACTCCTTCCGTGCATCGTTTGACTTATGACTTGGATATTGACTCAGATGACATTGTTGGCCGAGTAATTCATGCACTTGCTGTAAGTGAAGATGAAAATCTTGTTATTCGAGCCGGTACGCATCGTGACCCATCACGTTTATCGCTAGCGCGCTATGCGCCAAGCGTTTATCTGAAAACCAATGATGTTGACCATCTGCAAATCACCAACGTGGGATTGTTGCGGTCAGGACTTCTGAAACGACTTGAGTCATCAACAGCAGCACTCGTCGCTACTTTGACTCGACTGATTGCCTCTCACCAGGCGTTCATCAAAGGAATCGATGCGGGCTATGTGATTACGGGTGACACACTGCGCGATTATGTAAGCAGCGAATCTGATGACCTAAACGAATTCTTGGACCTACTTGATGAAGTTTCGGCTGACGAAGTTAAAGACATCAAGGACTTTGACGGACAGGCACTAAAACGAGACGTAGAACTCGACCTCGTACTGCTCAAAGAGCTAGTTGAGCTGGCAAAGAAGCGCCAGAAGCAAGGTCCGGATTCAAAAGTTGAAGAATTGCTAGCTCACCTGTCTGAGATTGCTGAAGAAGCTGAACGCCCAGACAAACATGGTTTATCGAGTGAAGACCGTCGCAAAGTAATCATCTTTTCGACTTACACCGACACTGTTGAAGACCTCTCTAACCAAGTCGTGGATGCAGTTAACAAAGCTAAGAAAGGCTCGCCGCTCGCTGCATATAAAGGACGAATCGCACCACCAGTTGCTGGCGCACAGGGAAGTACCGCCCAAACGGAGAGGGCCGAAATTCTTGCCGGTTTTGCACCGATAACAGCAGGAAAAATCGGCGAGAACGGCGTTCCTGAATCGAAGAACGTATTCGATGTGCTCATCACCACTGATGTGTTGGCAGAAGGCGTGAACCTCCAACAAGCTGGTCGAATGGTCAACTTTGACCTTCCATGGAACCCAATGCGACTAGTCCAACGCCATGGCCGCATCGACCGAATTGGTAGCCCGCACAAGAAAGTTGTCATTGGCTGTTTCTTTCCAGCAGAGAACCTTGACACTTTGCTGAAACTCGAAGAAACCTTGCAACGCAAAATCGCGTATGCCAATGCCGCGATAGGAACTGGAACGGTAATTCCGGACCAAAAATCTGACCCAAATCGTGAAGTCTTATTTAAGGACAACACTCAAGACATCAAGAACATCTACAACGAGGACGCATCGCTTCTCCTAGAAGCTGGTGGCAGTGGGGCATTATCAGGTGAAGAATATCGACGCCGCTTAGGCAGGGCAATGCAAGGGGCATACCCACGCGAAGATGTTCTTAATCTGCCGTACGGCTCGGGTAGCGGCTTTGTCTCGACAAAGATTCGACAATCAGGATTCGTATTCTGCGTAAAAGTTGGAAATCATAAAGCACCATGGTTCAGATTCGTAGCTGCAGACAGCACTAGCTGGACGCCATTAAACAAGGCCGACGGCTCACCTTGGATTGATGATGACACCTTGACCTGCCTTATCGCAGCAGACCCAGGTGAACGTGAAGAGACTCAAGTGATACCTGAAGCAGCACTCAAGACAGTTTTTGAGGCCTGGTCAAAAGCGCGCCAAGACGTTCACCAAGAATGGTCAAAACTCACAGACTGGGCAAACTTGGAACCACAAGTTCCAAAAGCCCTGCGAACCGCCATTGACCTTGTGCTGGAACATGGCCACAAGCTTTCTCAAGAAGAACAAGGCGATTTAATCAATCGACTCAATGGGCGTTGGGAACATGCGATTGTGAAGTCTGTGCGTGACATCCTCCGCGAAGAGACAGCTAGTGATATCGAGAAGGTTGGACTGTTGCAGAGGTTTGTTAAGGATGCAGGTCTTCCACTTCCAGTGAAGCCTGAGCCATTGCCAGCAGTGCGTATAGATGACATTCGCGTTGTTTGTTGGATGGCTGTGACTGCAGCTGCGCCAGTCCTTTGATTTCGTAATCAAGAACTATGTCCTCAGATGCATTGGGGTAGCGCTCACTAGCTATACGTGGATTCCCTCAGCTGTTCTAAGTTAAATGATATGAAAATGAGGACCTGTTTAAAGCTGGTTTGGCATCATGGGGTCTGTTAGTTACTTTGAGCCATACCATCAGGTGTGCTTGAGATGAAAGTCGCGGCGTTCGCTGGGGAAGATGATTAGTGCATGTGTACATTCATATAAGTGGCAGATAGCCGTAAAGCGAGGAAGCAATGGAGATAAATGGATACCAAATAGGGCCAAAAGCCGAGCTCCACTGTGCTGAACTAGCAGATGAGAATCTTTTCTTGGCAAACCTGGCAGAAGCCAATCTCAGTCGAGCAAATTTGTACTTATCTGTACTCGGCGGAGCAAACCTCTATTTAGCTGATTTATCAGACGCCAACTTAAGTTTTGCTGAATTGAATATGTCGAACCTCTGTATGGCGAACTTGAGTAAAGCGAATCTGTCTAACGCTGATATGGATTCAGCCAATCTCAGTAAGTGCAATTTGACGAATGCAAATTTGACAGAAGCGATAGGTGCAAGTAGTAATTTCTCGCTTTCAAATATGGTCGATTCAAATCTGGCGAAGTCAATTTTTACAAAGTGTAATTTTGCTGATGCAAATATGGATGGAAGTAATTTATCCGGCGCTACTTTAGGGTTTTCGAATTTTACGAACGCGACTTTAATGAATACAAATCTGAGTCACGCGTACGTGGCTTACGTTAATTTCTCAGAAGCGAATCTAACGGGCAGTAATCTAAGAGAATCATTGTGTAGTGGTGCAAACTTCACTCGAGCTACTGCGCAGAACACACGGTGGTCCAAGAGCGATTTGACATTTACGATATTTGTTCAAGCAAATTTGATGGACTCAGATTTTGCAGGAACTGACTTCACAAACTCGAATCTTTCTGAGGCAAATCTCACGAATGCAAATTTGACGGGAGCCAATTTTCAGGAAGCGATTCTTGCCCATGCAAATCTTCGTGGCGCAAACATCTCAGGTGTTAATTTTGATGAAGCTGTATTGACAGGCGCAACAATGCCAGATGGGTCAACACACGACTGAGCGCATCATAGAAAATGTGCAAAAAGCATTGTTTGCAGGCACAGTCCTACAGATGTTCTATGTAAACAACATTTAAGAAGAAGGGCTTATTCGAAGCAAGTTTCGGGTCTCGTGGTTCGATAACTCCATTGAGCCGAACTTCCGTCTGTGGCTGTAGGCGACTGAGTTCTTTGATTACGGACTCATCGTGTGCGAAAGCAACAATTTCGCCTCCGTCTACTTCCAGGCGGACTATTGCGTAACTCCGTTTTCCTTTGAATTTGACCTCAGGTTTTACCAGAATATTTCCTTCGGCTTTCCAGTTGCATAATTTCATCTAATTTTCCTTTTGTGTTTGATTGTTGATGTTGCTGTGATGGGATTATTGGCTATTTCGAGATTTCTTAACCACTAAAACATTCAACTCATGTAAAAACGTTTGTGGGGGTGATGCTAAATCTTCAAAATCCTGCGAATCATTGCAAAAGCACCCTTCTTCGAATCATCGTCGAAGCATCCTTCTTCGAATTCACGCCAATCTTCTTCGAACTCTTCGTTGGTCATGAGGTGCTTATCGAGTCCGCAAGTGGCTTTGCCCACTAGTTCAGACCGCCAGTACTCCTTAGGTCCAAGTGGGTGAATCTCTGCTAGTTCGTTTTGATATTCCAACTCAGCATCAGCTAATCCGTCGTGTTGAGCCATGTGTATCTCAGCTATAGATAAGTCGTCTTCCCATCGGCACACGTAAACTGGAACTGTATTCGTGTACCACCATTGAGGTTTGCCGCGTTTCATTAATTGGATTTCAACTACGCCACTTCCGTCTGACCGTGGTGTGCCGATGCGTATAACTCCATCCTCTCCGTGGGCTGCATTTCCGATGAATTGTGGGGGGAGAATATTGCGTACTGGATAATCATTCATTTCTGTTTCCTTAATTAGTTGTCTTTGGGGGTGTTGGATTTTTTGTGAGAGCTTTTGATTGCTTTGGGGTTACGAGGGATTTGGTATCAGCCCCATGTCCCTAGCTAGCCGTATTCGACGGGAAGCTGTGGGGTAGGAAATATTGAGTTCAGAGATGATTCTCTGATGAGGCGACTCACCGTTTCTCTGTGCTTCAAAATAGAAATCTGCGACCTGTTGAACTTCGGCAACAGAGACTGATGGCTGGTGTTTATCAGCAGTTCTGAAGACATTTTTCTTTTCGCCGTGGATACGTCTTCCGTGGAACTCACGCACCTGGTCCTCAATTTTTCCCATGGGGAACTCACGTAAGAATCGAGCTGTGATTGGGGTTTTGTGATTGACCGCGCTTATGGAGATACCAGAAACCTGCGCTGAGTGCTCAAAGAATTTCCATTCAAATTCAACTGACCAGGAGTTTCCGTCCCGGTCAGTCCAAACGGCGTAGGCGTCTGGGCTCGTCTTGCTATTGGGCCCTATGTGTACTTTTATGCTCATAAATTTGTCCTTATCAGATTGCGTCACACCATGATAAAGAGTGAATCCAGAGCGCGCAAGTCCTGGTAGAAAAAATCAAAGAAATTTTGAACCCACTCTGACCACTTAAAATGGAGGAATTGACGGTCTTGACTGGTTGTACAGGCAAATGGAGCTTGTTGGTCTTGCATCGCTCCAGGAAGCCGCTGACGCCTGCGGTTTAGACAAGGCAGCCCTGTGGCGTTACTTCAATTTTGATGTACGTCCATCCGTTGAACGCTTGCCAAGCCTGTGCCGAGGGCTACAGGTTTCGCTAGACGAACTGCTGGTCGCACTTAACGTGCACATTGAATAGTTCGGCGCAAGTGCTGGATAAATTAAACCAAGAATTCTTCCCGCGTGATTTCCAATAGCTAAGCGGAGAACACCAAGCAACAAAGACCTCAGAAGTCCCGAGTGCATAGGTATATGCGGCGTCGACAACTCTGCTTAAGCTGCATCAATACTTTAGACGACTTGATTCTCTAACCATGGGCCGTTTGCCTTTTTTGACTCTGGTCCCTGGCGCGCGCTTCTTCCTTGTCTTTCTGCGCTTCCAAAGCAAAGCATCAGCCTCAAGCGCCTGGATGAAGCTGCACGCTTTTTCGACGATTCTCCGTCCCTCTGCATAATCTCTCTTCTCTGCAGCTCTGTAGAACTTGCCAAGCCCATCTGAAAGGGAAGCCCGCAGCATGTCGTTGGGGTCAATGTCGCTATCCAGAAGGTGAAATTTTCCTGGTCTCACCTCAAATTTGTCAATCTTTCTAATAAAAGCTTTTGTTTTCGCGTTACAACTATGGCAAATGGCCCAGACCAGGTGTGGATGGTCTTTTCCTCCGAACTTGACAGGAGGGAAGTGTTCAACTTCTTTTGATTTTCGACCACATCGCACACACGGATTCTTCAAAAGCTTTTTACGCTCTATCGGGGTGAGCTTTCCCTCTCGAATTAGGTTCGAGTAAACACGTCTATCGATTTTCACCTCATGCCGAATACGTACTTGTCTTGCCTTTCCACCCGGGTGCCCGTCAACAAATACCTTTAGATTTTCTTCCCAGGATTGACTTCGGATGTAAAAGCCATCTGTATACGAAACAATTTTTGCTTCCACCATCTTCTTGAGGGCAGAGTCAATTGTTGACAGACTCATAAATTCCTGGAGATAGTTGACAAGGTCCACACGGCGAAACCTTTGCTTACGATAAACAAGCGCCCCTAAGACCAAAGTTTGCCTGAAACCGAAAACACCGTGCCCCCATACAGGGGAGTTAACAAATTTGCTGACCAAACCCTGATTGCCGAAAAGACTTGTTGCAAAAGCCAGCCACTCTTCGTGTAGAGGTGAATTCGAAGTTAACTTCCTACCAGGTGAATAGCAAAGACCTTCTGTGTCTTCAACCTTCTGAGCTGTCAGCCATCCTTTTGCGCGTAGTTCTCGAAGGTCCTTAGAGAAATCCCCTCCCTTGCCTCTATTGAACAATTTGCGACCACTCCGCTGAGACAACTCAAAGGGATGTCCAATACGAAACTCAGAGATGATAAACGCCAGGTAAATACGTTGAGTCGCAGCTGCTGGAGACTCTGACGGCAAAACAAGATTCGGTAGCTTCACCACACCCATATTTCTAGCGGGAAATATAGATTCGGGGGTCTGAAAACCTCACCAATACTTCAGAACTGTAAATCGTCATCTACAAATGCGCTGAAGTTTGTATATCACTCGTCAAATCTGGTTGGGTAGAAAAATACCCAAACAAAAGTGTGTAAATAGATTTAGTGAATATCAGTGACCATCACCCGATACAGAATCAGGGTCGTAAGGGAACTGCTCAATCGCCTCATTGACAGAGTCGACCCAGTTGGCAAGATGCCGTTCAAAGGCTTCGAACGTCAAGAGTTGCTGAAAATTAGCTGACGAGCAGATACGCAATGAGAAGTACGGATATATGTAGAGCGGATTGTCCTCGTCGTCCAGCATGACGGTCATGACCGACTTATAGTGCTTCTGATTCCATTCGTTAGCAACGTGGTACGGATTTTCAGTTGTCGGGCGGTAACACACCAAGTCGAAGCCTTCGAACAACTGCGTATCAACATCGAGGAAGACATGCCAAGGTAGCCCGTCCTCGCTTTCATCACCGAGACACAAAACGGATTCACCCGAAAAACGCTCAATGCGCTCAATCTGCAGACTAAAGCCGCAATTGGAAAAGAGGTTGAGAAGCTCGTCGGCTGTAAAGATTTCTCGAAGGAGTTCGTGATTAGGTGTGCTCATCTGTTCAACCTCAGTTGTGGGGCATTTCTTGTTCTCAAGAGGAATACTTTAGAAAACTCAGTATTTAGTAAAGAAATCAGACTTGGAATCTCATATCTGTGACTATCGATTGATTGTTAGATTGAGAAGCAGGCATCTTAATTAATTCAGATATGCCAATACGGGAATAGGGGAAGATGTACGTGGGAATTGAAATAGCACCTTATTTTGAATTTAGAACGGTCCAAATAGAGGCACGCGGTGGTCAAAACATTTGGTTAACCATTGAAGATGGGCTATCTGTTGTTTATGGACTAAACGGAACAGGAAAAACTACAGTGATTGATGGAATCAATCGACTGTTGAAGAGCAATTTAGACATTGAAATTGAAAAAGTAAACGGTAGAAATCTTGAATTTCAGCCTGGCAAGACTCGCGGATATTTTGGGTTTCCTGTCTCTCCTGTTTTATGCGAAATGGCACATGACGTCTATTTCGATTACAACCCGCAAGGTCTGGTGGCGCCATATAGGCGCGGGTTAAATCTAGAAAAACTTGGACTTCCAATAGAGCGACTTGAAGACGACAAACAAGAATCAATCGTGAGGTTCAAATCTTGGTATCTGGATGAGTGGCTCGAAGAAAAGACACCTGAAAAGGCTAAGGAAGCTCGAGAATTAGGAAACTTGCGAGCAGTTTTCAATGAACGAACTGATTCATCCGATTCAGACAGTGACCGTGAAAAGCCCGTTACCGAGGAATTTTTAAATCTTGCTGTAGGTCTGCTGCTTGATGAAGCCGTGGATAGACAAGGCCACGCGTTTTTTAGTCCTTTCTCTACCATCTGTGAATTCATCGATAACCTTCGCACATCCATAAGTGACAAATTCACTAATTGGGAATTTTCAAAACCTAATCCAGATTATGCAAATGAATTAGGTCGCAAATATGGGATTGAGTTTGGATTTGATGAATCCACTTTTTCTGATAGAGGGTTTGAAGGCAGCACAAGTTCGGAGCTTCTAGAGTTATACCTCTATCTACTTATTGAGAAATTTCACAGCGTCATTTCTAGAAAGATTGATGATGAAGAATGGTTTACAGACGATGATAAATGTAGTGAAGTTATCGGCAAGGGACTGCTGATTAGTGATTTAATACAAGACATATCTCGAATAGGGAAAATCGTTTTTGCGGCAATTCAAGAGTCGCTGTTTACTCCAGTGTTCTGGTTTGAGCCATCGAATAGGTGGAAGGAAAGTCGAAGATATGGCCTTTCACTGGACCTGTCGCTAGGTGTAGATGCCGGGAAAAAGCTCATTGAATTCAAAGAACTATTGAATGAGATTAAAACCTCCTTCGCATCTGAGGAGAACCAAGTTCAAAACAGCGCTCTGTTTCACGTGCTGCATGAATCAAATCTATTTACGCTGAACGATTTTGAAAGATTTGACAGTTTTGAAAACGATTGGCCTTACATAAACATTGATTACGTAGAAGGAATTGGAGAATTAGAGGATTTCCCGGTAAGCATTGTCGATATTGCTCAACCGATTGATTTTGAGTCGGTGGCACAGAGCACGCTTTCTCGATTGATTACTGGCGAAGGCATAGAAGCCTCTTTCAGTTTGAATGGTTATCTCCGTGAAGCTGTCGTCGAGATACCCGATATCAACCTGGTGAAGGAATTCATGGATAGAGTCACAAACTTCCTGGTGAAATTAGATATCGGAATCATTCGATGCAGGTTTGAGTATTCAGAGGATTTAGGCAAGTGGGTTAATGGGAGAGCTGCGGAATTTGTTTTTGAAACAGTTTCTACAAGAATGGGCGAACTTGAATATGGGATTCCATTTTCGCGATTAAGTGCCGCCCAACAGTATTGGACCCAAGCAGCATTTTGGCTAGTTTCTGCTGGCTCTTTAGATGATGCCTTCTTAGTTACGGCTGATGAGCCAGAAAGCGGACTTCACGAAAGAGCGGTAATTCAGGTTTTTAACGAACTTTCGAAAACGAATTCTCCTTGTATCGTCACGTCGCATTCATCGAGGGCGTTGCGCCTTCCGAATGCAAAACTTTTACATCTTGAACGCACGATGGATGGTCGACTGTTGCTCGGAAGACCTTGGTTGGGCGATGATGTTGCGGCAGCCGCAGAGCGCTTAGGAACAACGACTTTCGACCTATTTGCGTTAAAGCGAGCTCTTGTGATTGTTGAAGGTTCTCATGACGTTGAGGTAGTTAAAGGCCTTGCTTCATTGCGGGTTGACGGAGCGTTACTTGACCAGTTGTTAATTGTTCCTGCACGGGGAGTGAAGAACGTTGCAACCGTTGCCGATTCGGTGGTAATTACAGAATTTACAAGTTTGCATGTGCTTGCAATCACTGATAATGGAAGAGCAGAAAAGCTAAAAGATTTCGTTTCGAAGGCTAGTGATGCCTTGCAAAATGGGGCTTCACCTGGGCAGGCGATAGCAATTTCAGGAATTAGAGAAGTCGATAGAGAAGCCACTTTTGAAGAGCGTGTAATGCATGATTTGATTGAGCGAGCGATACATCGCAGCATGCTCCACCGCTTACACATTTACGCCTTACCTGCACAAGACATAGTCGACCTATTGCCTGAAAAATCGTTTGGTTTAGAAGGAACTTGGGATGAGTTGCGAGATGAGCATCGCAGCTTCCCTGTAAGAATGAGTTTCAAAGACTGGTTGAGACAGGAAAAGGGTGTCTCGGTGTCTGTGAAGAGTGTTAGAAAGGCATTCGATTCGATAGATGCGCTCAGTGCGCCATTGCAAGAGATTCTGAATGAATTAGAAATAGTCTCATCTCTTAGCCCTCTCGAAGGGAACCAGTAGGGTTTTTTGAGCTTTTCCTTTCGGACTTTTTGCCCACTATGCTCAGTAGCGCAAACTTGAGAAGCACTGCTGCGAAGGCTTGTTTACGAGGGTTGGCGTGAAATACAGAGGTAACTCTGGGGCTATAGCTCAATTGGTAGAGCGCTTGCATGGCATGCAAGAGGTCAGGGGTTCAATTCCCCTTAGCTCCACAATCATGGGGGAGAACTAGTTCATGTTGGATGGCGCGGTCACGCTTGAGCATGTCAACAAACTGTTCGGCGAGCGCACTGTTGTTAACGACGTCAACTTAGAAATTCACGCCGGCGAGTTCTTCTCGTTACTTGGCCCATCTGGTTGTGGCAAGACCACCACGTTGCGCATGATCGGTGGGTTCGAACTTCCCGATTCTGGTCGCATTCTGATTGATGGTCGCGATGTTACGCACGACGAGCCAGAGACACGTCCTTTGAACACTGTGTTCCAGAGCTATGCGCTGTTTCCTCACTTGAACGTTTTCGACAACGTGGCTTTCGGGTTGCGCTTCGAAAAGCCAGGAACGGTATCGAAGAAGTCGGACAAAGAGCGCGTCATGGATGCGCTTGAACTTGTTGCGCTTGGATCATTTAGCGAACGTCGGGTTCCGCAGTTGTCGGGTGGTGAACAGCAACGCGTTGCGCTTGCGCGAGCATTGGTGCTTGAACCCAGTGTGTTGTTGCTCGATGAGCCGCTTGGTGCTTTGGATGCACAGTTGCGTGCACGCTTGCAGGTCGAACTTGCATCACTACAGCGCCAAATTGGCATAACTTTTATTTACGTGACGCACGATCAACACGAAGCGTTCACGATGAGCGATCGCATTGGCGTTATGCGCGATGGCAAGCTGATTCAAGTTGCACCACCGCGCGAGATTTACGAAAAGCCTGCAACTATTGATGTTGCAAAGTTCGTTGGCGCGGCGAACCTGTTACCTGGTCGAGTGGTGTCAACAGGCGTGGTGGAAATCTCTGGCGTGAAGTTTGCTGCCCCGCAGCATGCACCAATGGGCGATGGCATGGTCATGATTCGCCCAGAACGAATTCATGTTGGTACTGGCTCACAACAGGCAATCATTGAGCGCGTGACGTTTGCTGGTTCATCGCTGCGTATTGCGCTAAACGTTGGTGGCGTGAAACTGGTGGCAGAAATTCCTAACGACGAGAACTCTCGCAGTTTGGAAGAAAATGCAACAACCAACATCGACGTACTGCCTGACGCAGTTCGTGTTTTGCCGCTGAGCTAGTTATTCGCCCATTCGGGTGAGGTCGGCAAGGGCTGCTTTGAATCCACCGGTTTCACCATGGCGTTTGCGCCAGAACGACAGACCAAATACGCCAATGGTGAGTGCGGTGAACGTGGTGAGAACAAGCAATGTGGCGAGTGCGTTCAGTGCAGGTGTCGCTCCACCTTTTACCGATGAGTAAATACGCAGCGGAACGGTTTCCGAATCAACTCCAGCTGAAAGGAAACTGGTGATCACGAAGTCGTCAATAACCGTTGCGAATACGACAACAAAGCTGGCCATGATCGAAGGCCACAGCATTGGCATGAGCACAAAGCGCAATGCCTGAAAACGTGTGGCGCCAAGGTCGCGTGCAGCTTCCTCAAAACTTGAACCAATTGACACCAAGCGTGCGCGCACGATGACGACTACAGCTGAAACCGAAAAAGTCACATTGCCGAGCAACTGTGCCGGGTAACCGAGTGGAATTCCGCTGAACAGGCGGGTGAAGGTAAGCAGCAGGGCAGCACCAACAACGATTTCGGGCGTGATGAGCGGAACAGAAGTCATTCCCTGCACTGCTGCAGCGCTCTTGCCTTTCATGCGATGCGAGCCAATGGCGAGGGCGAGCCCTAGTGGCGTAACGATCAACATGGTGGTTACGGCAAGAACGAGAGAGTTCACAATTGCGTGACGCATGGAAGGGTCGTGAAACACCGAAGCATATTTGTCGCCAAACCACCAGCGGAAAGAAAAGCCTTTCCACACCGTGCGGCTTCGTCCATCGTTAAACGAATAGATCACTGCAATTAAAACGGGAACAAGGCTCCAAATGATGTAGCCCCAAATAATGATGGGGAGTGCTTTAACGCGACGCGTGGAAACCGATGTCATCGCACACGTTCCTTGCCAATTTTAGAAGTACTGCGTAAATACCACGACAGCGCAATAAGTAACAGTGTGGACAACATGATCACCAAAATTGCGCCGCGTTGCGGCTGACTGCTGTTGTTGATGTAGTAGTCAATTTGGTTGCCCAGCATTTCGGTTTTTGGCGATCGAGAAAGCAAGTCGTTGGTGTAATAATCACCAAACATTGGCAGTGCAATGAGAACGCCCGCAGCTGCAACGCCAGCTTTAGCCATTGGAACGGTGACTACGCGAAAGGCCTGGCGCGATGTTGCGCCAAGGTCGCGAGCTGCTTCAACAAGGCGCCAGTCAAGGCGCTCAAGCGTGGCGTACAACGGCAAAATAAGGAACGGCACGTATCCATAAACAAGTCCAAGAATGACGGTGATGGGCGAGCCATCAAGCCAGTTGTAATGAATGCCGAACATCCCAACGAAGCGACTGAATAATCCAGATGGGCTGAGCAAGTTAACCCATGCCAACATGCGCATGAGATAGTTAACCCAGAACGGGGCAATGATGAGCAGCAACAACAACATGCGCCGCTTTCCTGCATGACGAGCCAGGTAGTACGCAACAGGAAAACCGATCGCGAAGCTCATGATCATTGCACTCACGACGTACACAATGGTGCGAGCAAATACTCCGCGAAGCGGGCCACTGGTCACGCTGCTAAATACGGCCCCGAACTCGCTGAAACTCCAATGCAATGGGTTCCACTGCGGAATCGCATCGCGAAAGATTGGGTCAATCGAACCGAATGCAACGCAGGCGACAGCGTAAAACGGAACTGCAAAAAAGAACAGCAGCCAAAATGCACCGGGGGCGGCAAGTGCTGCCCAGAGTCGGGCGGCTTTGTTCACACTCAGCCCGCGGTGAACGTCGTCCAGACGTCGCTCCAAAGAGCATCAGTTTCTGGTGTCAGGCTGACGAGTCGCTTTCCAGCCTGATACTTGGCATCATCAATTACTGCATCGACAAGTGTTTCTGGAATTGCACCCGCATTGATTAGTGCTTCAGCACTCACGTTCGTGAGCGCAGGTTGGTAACCAACGTAGGACTGGTTCTTCACAGCAACATCGTTGTCGAGCAAGTAGTTAATGAACTGGTGAGCAGCCACTGGCTTTGCTGAAGCCTTTGGAATGCAGAGGAAGTCGTTTGCCGTAATGGTGTTTTCTGGGTACCAGAATCCAAGAACATCTGCAGTTGTTCCTTCTGGCAAATAGAACGGTGCAAGCAAAATGTCACCCGACCAGGTGTAGGCAATGTCTCTGTTGCCAGCAGGAAGTTCCTGATAACTCAACACATCAACTTTTGGATTTGTAGCAGAGCGAAGTCGAATGAGGTTTTCTTTTGCCGCTGCAAGAATGTCTGCGTCGCCTGTGTTTACATCGGTAACTCCAGCTTGGAACAATGCGAGGCTGACGATGTCGCGATATGAATCAGTGACACCGAGTTTTCCGCTGTATGCAGAATTCCACATTGCGTCGTATCCCTGTGCAGCAAGTTCTGCTGGGTCAATGCGATCTCTGCGGTAGCCAATTCCGTTTCCGTAAATGAACTGAGCCATGGTGTACTGCGCGCCAAGGTCGTAATACGGGTTCTGCAAACCAGTAATCAAGTTTGCCTTATTTGGAATGTATGAATGATTCAAAGGCTGAATCAGTTCGCCTGCCATCAGTCGGGCAAGCGCGGTGTCAGTGAGACCGATAATGAGGTCTGGCTTCAGCGTTCCGTTGCGCAACTTTGCAATTGCGGCATCTTCGTTGTCGTAAATGCTTTGCTTCACTGTTACGCCAAATGCCTTTTCGAAATCGGCGATCACTTCTGGGTTGGTGTAATCAGCCCAGTTCAAAATTTCAATGGTGCCACCTTCATTGGCAAGTCCATCTGCAATCGGCTCTCCAACAAGTGGGAGAGTGACTGGTGAATCGGGAGTGCCGATAATTAATCCAGTCGATGATTTTGTTGTGGCCCCACCGCACGCTGCAAGTAACGAAGGCCCAATAATGATTCCCCCGGTAGTTGCAAAGAGCGTTTTAAGAAAATCGCGTCTTTCCATGAGGGTAACTTAGTGCGTTTGTGTGTCTTGCCTGTATTGCTTGACGAACTGCATTGCGTACTTTTCCATTTCGGTGTGGTACGCCTGTTTGAAGGCCGATGAGGCAGTCCCACGTTGAACCCGCTCGGAAACGGCGATGTCTTGGTGGTTCACCAAATCATTGAAATCGATCACTGCATTCAGGTCCAGGCTGGAGTCGGCGGCCATATCGGCGGGGAAAAGGTAGTCGGTAATGACTGTGGTGTGCGTAGGGGAACGCGGGATATAGGTGGTGACCGCTACCGAGTCGGGCGAAACATCGATCAACATATTTGGATAGACGTAGGCGCCAAAGAGCGACTTGTCATCCATGCCAGGAATAAGCGTTAACCCTTGGTTTTGCTTAAACGAAATGGAGTTCACTCCATCAGCCAGGTTTGCACCCCAGTCGCCTCGGTCCTTATCAATAGTTCGACCAGTTGCAAAAACCGGCACGAGATCACAGAACTCTGGGTGCACAACTGAGCAATGCAGGCACTCTGAATAGTTCTCAACAAGTACTTTCCAGTTGGCTTGTGCTTCATCCACGGTGGTGCGAACACTCTTCAATCCAGCCATTCCAAACTTGTCAAGTTCTAGTGGTTTGCTGTACATATTTTCGAGCCACTTCAGCAATGGAACTTCGTTGTTGTCTAAACAAACGAACAGGCAGCCCTGCCATTCATCTACACGAACTTGTTTTAGTGAAATGCATTCACGATCGAATGATTCTTTTTCGTGATGGATTGCACCGACAAGTTTCCCGTCCAGTGAATAACTCCATGCGTGATACGGGCAGGTGATTGCGGCGCCATATCCAGATCCGCTTTCATCACACAACTGTGAGCCGCGATGTTGACAGACATTGAAGTAAGCGCGCAGTTGGCTTTCGCGATTGCGCACGATCAAGATGCTTTCGCTTCCAACATTGCACACCATGCGGTCGCCAATGTGAGAGAGCTTGTCGGCCCTGCCTACGTAGCACCAGTGTTTGCTGAAAATGGTTTCAAGTTCTGATGCAAAAATTGCAGGAGACGTGTATTCATCTCGCGTAAAGCTCTTTTGGAGCCCTCTAATTTCTGGTGCTGACATGATTTACTCCCATTTCATTCCGACAGGTATGTCTTCGTAATCGATAGTCCACAACCGTGCGGCTTTCACATCGCCTGTGTAACAGCGGTAGCCAAGTAGTTGTTGTTGCGTTGGGGAAAGCGTGCGCGCAATGTCTTCGGGAAGTCCAACGCAGCCAGCTTCTTCAGGAGTTAACCAACCAACTACATAGGAGAGATGCAAACCTTCTCGCCAGTAGTTGTCAGTTTGGTTTGCGCCACCGCCATGAATGACCGTTCCCGAATAAATCAAGCCACTTCCTGCTGGCATCACCGCTTGAGTGACTTCCGCATCGGTTGCCTTGCGAGAGAAGTCGTCCCACTGATGACTGCCAGGCACCACTCGTGTTGCTCCACCCTCGGCGGTGAAGTCGGAGAGCGCGAACATGCACGACACCGTTACGGGTTTGGCAGTTGGTCCAAGAACAAGCGGCCAGTTGTCGGCGTCACGATGCAACCATTGTGCTTTTTCGCCAGGACCAATGATCATGGCTTGACCGGTGTTCATCCAATACGAAGCGCAATGTGGGCCAAGCTCGTCGTCTGCGACTCCGCGCAGAATGGGGTGAACCAGCAGATGATCACGGAACGTCTTCGACCGGTACGCCAGGCGAGTGAAGCGCTTGGTGTTGGATCCCCAGAATTCCTGCACGCCTTTGTCGCTTGACTTCGTGCCAGCGTCTGTTGTCTGCATGGATTCGGCAAGTTCGGAGCGAAGGCTGTTGCGAACTTCGTCGCTCAGCATGTTGTGGACGATTACGCCACCATCGCGGTGAAATACTGCAAGGATTTCGGCGAGCGAATGTACCTTCGCGTCAAGACTTGTTAACACCGCGGTATTCGCAGTTGCCATACAGCAACTCTAGCAGTGGAAAAATGATCGCAAATGAGGCTCGTAATAACTCAACGTGTGTGATTCATATGTTGGATCAAATGAAACCTGGTCATACTTTGCGCAAAACTCTTCGGTTAATTCGTAATGCGGGTTATCGGTATATGCATCGCGGGCGTTTTGATTAAGGCCAATGTGTTGCCAAAAGTAATAACCCTGAAATATTCCATGATGAGCAACCATCCAGTGATGTGCTTCTGAAACGAATGGTTTAATGATTGCTGCGGCAACTGCTTCGTGATTATCGGGGGCAAGGCTGTCGCCAATGTCGTGCAATAGCGCGCACATCACATATTCCATGCTTTGGCCATCGCGCTCTGCTCGCGTTGCGGTTTGCAACGAATGTTCAAGGCGAGTGACCGGATAGCCGTCTAGTTCACCGTCAAGTTTTTGCAACTGTTGCAGCACCTGATTGGCGACATCGCCCTGAGTTCTTTTATACAACTCGGTGATGTTGTCCCAGTCTTGTTTCGTGGACTCACTGAATTTGGTGAACGTAGGGACATGTTGCGATGACATGGGGTAACTGTAGTGAAACGTGTTGGGCTAAGTTTTACCTATGACTTCATTGAGCTTTCGTTTAGACGGTTTGCGTGCATTAGTAACTGGCGGAGGTTCAGGAATTGGCAAGGTAATTGCCGACGCAATGCGTGATGCAGGCGCAACCGTGGTGGTGTGCGACGTAAACGATTCGACTAAACCCAACTACATCTGTGATGTGTCGAAGACTTCAGATGTTGAAGCGATGTTCAAGGGAATCGAACGCGACTTGGGTGGGCTCGACATTTTGGTAAACAACGTTGGCGTGCCTGGGCCGACAGCGCGTGTAGACGAGATGGACCCTGACGCTTACGACGAGTGTGTGCGCGTGAACTTGGGCGGAACATTCCGTGTTACGCACTTTGCCGTGCCGATGTTGTTGAAGACGAAAGGCTCGATGATCAACATTTCAACAAGTGCTGGAATTTTTGGCTACCCATTGCGTTCGCCATATGTTGCTGCGAAGTGGGGAGTAATCGGACTCACGAAGTCGTGGGCTATGGAGCTTGGCGAATTTGGTGTGCGAGTAAATGCCATTTGTCCTGGTTCGGTAAGTGGTCCACGCATGGACGGCGTGATTGATCGCGAAGCGCAAGCTGTTGGCAAGACATCACAAGAAATTCGCACGGGTTACGAAAAGCAAGTGTCGTTGCAAACATTTATTGAGCCTGAAGACATTGCAGCGTCGTGTGTGTTCCTCAGCTCGCCGGCTGGTCGTTTCATCTCTGGCCAAGTGCTGCCTGTAGACGGCAACATCGAAACCATGAGAAGTAACTAGCTGTGATTATTGACCTTCAGGTCAATCAAGGCCAGTGCACGTGGCCTGAGTTGTGGTCTACAGCTCACGCTGCAGACCGCGCTGGCTATAACACCTTGTGGATTGCTGATCATTTGTCTGGTTCGGTAATGAATGCTCCGTCCATGCCCGAATGCTTTGCCACACTTGGTGCGCTTGCTGCGGCAACTCGCAACATTGGTCTTGGCTCGCTTGTGGTGAATGCTGGCTTACGCGACCCGGCAATTGTTGCCAATGCCGCTGCAACGGTGCAGGAAATATCGGGTGGCAGGTTCATTCTTGGACTTGGCGCAGGTGCTTCGCCGTCCAGCACGTTTGCATCGGAGCTGCACGCAATCGGTGCAGACATTCCAGCAACTATGGAACAGCGTCATAAGCGACTCGAGCATGTTTTGGACGTGCTCGATTCCATGTGGTCGAACAATCGCGATGAAAAATTTGCAACGTTTCCGCTTCCGCAAGACTCCATTCCGCGCATACTTGGCGTGAATTCAGTTGCGCTTGCCACCCTTGCAGGGAAGCGTTGCGATGGGGTGAATATTCGCGCCAGTCACGAGCGGCGTGGTGAAATTCTGCGTGCTGCTCGCGATGCTGCTGGTATTCGCGAATTTATGGTGTCGGTGTGGGATTGGTTCGATGAGTCATTGCTGGATGAAAACAGCGATGCCCGCAAGCAATTGGCTAGCGAGGGTGTGAACCGGTTGATCTTGTTGATGCGTGGTGCGCCAGATGCGGCCCGTATTGAAGACAGCTCGGTCTTATAGAACAACGTTGACGAGGCGTTTCGGAACAATGACCACCTTGGCTGGTTCCGTGCCATTGAGCAACGCAATCACTTTTTCGTCCGCAAGTGCAAGCGCACGCAATTCATCGTCGGTAACGGTTGGAACTACCGACAACTTTGAGCGAACTTTGCCGTTTACCTGAATTGGAATTTCAATAGTGTCGCTTACAAGCAACGCTGGGTCTGCAACAGGGAATGGCGCAAAGGTGAGCTCGGTGGTTTGACCAAGCATCGACCACAACTCTTCTGCCATGTGCGGGCACAACGGCGAAAGCATTTGTACAAGTGGCACTGCAACTTCGCGCGGGGTAGAGCCGTGCTCGTTTACGTAAATGGTGAGAGCGTTATTCAATTCAATGAGTTTTGAAATTGCTGTATTGAAACGCAGGTTCTGCATGTCGATACCAACACCGTGAATTGCCTTGTGCAAGTCGCGCTTCAACTGCAACGGAGCTTCAACGTCGCTCACGTGTAGTGCGCCAGTGTCTTCGTCTACCAAGTTGCGCCATGAGCGCTGCAAGAAACGCTGCATGCCAACAACGTCGCGTGTATTCCATGGGCGCGATGCATCCAGTGGGCCGGTGCTCATTTCGTACAAGCGGAAGGTGTCTGCACCGAACTCGTCATACATTTCGTCTGGAGTAACGATGTTCTTCAGGCTCTTGCCCATTTTCCCGTATTCGCGAATTACTTTTTCGCCCTGCCAGGTGTATGCGCCGTTTGCTTCTTCAACTTCGTTTGCAGGAACGGTTTGACCACGCTCGTCGCGGTAGGCGTATGCCTGAATGTAACCCTGGTTGAACAAACGGTGGAATGGTTCTTCGCTGCTTACATGACCAAGGTCGTGCAACACCTTGTGCCAGAAGCGCGCGTACAGCAAGTGCAACACCGCGTGCTCAACGCCACCCACATACAAGTCCACGCCGCCCGTGTGGCCAGCATGCTTTGGGCCCATCCAATACTTTTCAACGTCTTTATCGATGAACGCTTCGGTGTTCGTTGGGTCGAGGTAGCGCAATTCGTACCAACACGAGCCAGCCCACTGAGGCATCACGTTTACTTCGCGGCGATATTGCTTTGGTCCATCGCCAAGATCGAGAGTGACATTGACCCAATCTTGAATGCGGGCAAGAGGCGGAATTGGGTTGGTGGTTTCGTCGTTCGGGTCGAGCGCCTGTGGCTTGAAATCGGCAAGTTCTGGAAGCAATACGGGCAAAGCCGAAGCAGGAACAGAAATTGGCTGATCGTTTTCGTCGTACACAATAGGGAACGGTTCGCCCCAGTAGCGCTGACGTGAGAACAACCAGTCGCGCAGTTTGTATGTAATTGCGCTGTTGCCGTGATCGTTATTGTCGAGCCATGCGGTCATTAGCGAAATGGCTTCGGCTTTGGTGCGCTTGCCATTCAACGACACTGAATCGTTTGACGAGTTGACGTACTCGCCGTCTTCGTTCACCACGTCAATAACCGGCAAGTTGTATGCGGTTGCAAACTCCATGTCGCGTTCGTCGCCGCTTGGTACGGCCATGATTGCGCCGGTTCCGTAACCCATTAATACGTAGTCCGCAATCCACACAGGAATCTGTGCGCCGTTTACTGGGTTCGTTGCGTATGCACCAATGAACACACCGGTCTTCTTGCGTGAGTCGTCGGTGCGATCGGCGTCTTGCAGCGCTGCTGCTGTTTCGCGATACTTCGTGACAGCAGTTTGTTGTTCGCTGGTGGTGAGTGCATCAACAAGTGGATGCTCTGGCGATAACACCATGAACGTTGCACCGAACAAGGTGTCGGGGCGAGTGGTGAATACTTCAATAGGGCCAGCGGCTGAACCAAAGCGAACGCGTGCACCTTCGCTTCGACCAATCCAGTTGCGTTGCATCAACTTGATTGCATCTGGCCAATCGAGTCGATCAAGGTCGTCGAGCAAACGGTCGGCATATTTTGTAATGCGCATTGTCCACTGACGCATGTTGCGTTTGAACACGGGGTAGTTGCCAATGTCGCTTCGACCTTCGGCAGTTACTTCTTCGTTGGCAAGAATGGTTCCAAGACCAGGGCACCAGTTCACTGGCGCATTCGACAAGTACACCAAACGGTGGTTGTTAATGGCGTCTTGCTGTTCTACTTTGCTTAAGCCCGACCACGCACCCATGCCGGTGTCGCGCTTGCCCGAAGCAAACTCGTCAACAAGTTCTGAAATTGGTCGTGCACGATTCTGTGTTTCGTCATACCACGAGTTGAAAATTTGCAAGAAGATCCATTGCGTCCACTTGTAAAACTCTTCGTCGGTGGTGCTCACGCTGCGGCGAGCATCGTGACCCAAACCAAGCCTGCGCAACTGGCGGCGCATGTTGGCAATATTCGACTCGGTGTTAATACGCGGGTGAATTCCCGTAACGATTGCGTGTTGTTCTGCTGGCAAACCAAAACTGTCGTAGCCAAGCGCGTGCAACACGTTGTAACCAGTCATGCGCTTGTAACGCGCAAATACGTCGGTGGCGATGTAGCCGAGTGGGTGACCTACGTGCAGTCCGGCGCCAGACGGATACGGAAACATGTCGAGCACGAACAACTTTTCGCGGCCAGCAACTTTTTCTGGTTGCGCAAGAGGGCCCGCTGGGTTCGGCGCTTCAAAAGTGCCCTCGGCGTCCCAATGGTCTTGCCATTTGGACTCAATTTGATTGGCTAAGCCCGAGGTGTAGCGGAAGGCTGGAATCTTGGATTCCGGGTCATTTCCGCGGATTGAACCCTGTGGGCGCTTTGCTGACATAGCCTCCGTATCGTAGATGAGCCAAGCGGCAAAAACGCCGTGATTGGATCGGAAAGGCAGTGCAGGTAACACGATGGGCAGACCACAAGGCCGTTCACGCGGGCGTTCATCGAATAGCCGCAAGCACAGCTACCCACGCGAAGCCCGCATTAGCGAGACCGTGCGCGAAGTGGTGGCCGAAGAACTACTGCGAATTGATGATGATCGCTTGGCATTCGTTTCCATTACCGCAATTGATGTTGACGCTGAAATGAACCGTGGCATTGTGTACTTCGACTCGTTGCAGGGCCCAGAAGGCGATGCCGGAATATTGGCGGCATTTAGTCATTACCGCAAGCAGCTGCAGTCGGCAATTGCCACGCAAGTTCATGCGCGTCGCACACCAATTTTGGAGTTCCGCCCAGACGATGCAATTCGTGCAGCAGCACGCATTGATGAAGTGTTGCGCAACGACCCAATGCATACGCGCAATCTTTCTGACGACACGGAGTAGCAATGGCGAAACGCCGTCCGCCAACCGTGCACGGTTTGGCTCTCATTGACAAACCTGCGGGCATGACAAGCCACGACGTGGTGAGCAGACTACGCAAGCAACTGAACGAACGACGCATTGGTCATGCGGGAACGCTTGACCCTGATGCAACAGGTGTGATGGTGATTGGCGTTGGCTACGTAACTCGCTTGATGCAGTTTTTAAGCGGCATGGACAAGACATACACATGCGAAGTGGTGTTTGGCAGTGAGACCAACACGTTGGACGATTCGGGAACGGTGACCGCAACATTTGAGATGGGCGAGTTGGCGCTTGATGCAGTGCGTGCTGCCGCAGCGAAGTTGACTGGCCCGATTATGCAAGTGCCACCCATGGTGTCGGCATTGAAAATTGATGGCAAACGTTTGCACGAACTAGCGCGTGAAGGAATAGAAGTTGAACGCAAGCCACGACCAGTAACGGTGTATTCATTTGATGTGCACAGTGTTCGAGTTGAAGACGGCGTAACTATTGCGAGCATTGAAGTTCGGTGCTCGTCGGGAACATACGTGCGCACACTTGCAGCCGACCTTGGCACGTTGCTTGGTGGAGGAGCGCACCTTCGAAATTTGCGCCGCACCACAGTTGGCGACTTTGTTCTTGCCGATTGCACCAGCATTGAAAATGCGACATTGCTCGAACCGATTACCGCGCTGCGCTCTATGACTCGCGTGGTTGCCGATGCCGACACTGCGGTAAAGATTCGACACGGCCGCTCGTTTCCCGCGTGGGAAGGCAGCGCACCGTGGGCGGTTGTTGATGAAGCGGGAGCTCTGCTTGCTGTCTATGAAGCAGATGGACCTAATGCAAAACCATCAGTGGTTTTGGCTGAAGCGATAGCGTAAATATTCGTGCTTATTCTTCGTGACACCGACACTGCAGTTGCGCCAGTAAAGCGATCTGTTGTCACGATTGGCGCATACGACGGTGTGCACAAAGGCCATCGCGCAGTTATTGCTCACGTTCAGGCCGAAGCGAAACGACTGGATTGCCAGGGAGTGGTGGTCACATTCGATCATCACCCGGCATCGGTAGTGCGCCCAGAATCTGCACCGAAATTGCTGACCGATAGCGACCAAAAGATTGAGTTGCTTGCAGAAACCGGCATTGACGCCACGTTCATTGTGCATTTCGATGAAGCGGCTTCGAAGGAAGACCCGGCTGCATTCGTAAAGCGCGTGCTGGTGGATTCGCTTGGTGCGAGGTTGATTGTGGTTGGCGAAGACTTCCACTTTGGATACAAGCGCGGTGGAAACGTTGCCATGTTGCGCGAACTCGGCAAGCAATACGACTTTGAGGTTGTGCCAATGCAATTGGTGCCACGCCCAGACGGCGTTGCCGAACCCGTAAGCAGCACTGCAATTCGCCGTGCACTTGCCGGTGGGCAGGTTGAAGTTGCTCAGCAATTACTTGGTCGACCATTTTCTGTGCGCGGAGTAGTGGTGAACGGCGACAAGCGTGGCCGCACCATCGGTTTCCCAACAGCCAATACTGAAGTGTCGAACCAAATGTGTTTGCCAGCCGATGGCGTGTACGCGGGAATGTTTACGTGCGCAGACGGCAGCGTGCATGGTTGCGCAATCAACCTTGGTCGCAGGCCAACGTTTTTTGAACACGCAGACGTGTCGCTACTTGAAGCACACTTGCTCGATTTTTCTGGCGACCTTTACGGTCAGCAGGTGAGTGTCACGTTCGAACACTTCTTGCGCAGTGAACGAAAGTTTGACGGCCTTGATGCAATTAAATCGCAGCTAGAGCTTGACGTGTCGGCGGCTCGCGGTCTGGTCGGCCGTAAGTAGTGGTTCGCTGACGAAGTGATCTGCCAATCGGTTCGGCAATTGCTCTAAAGGATTCTTCGGTCATTAACTGACCATGGTTTGCGCCTGCTGCGCGCGAAATGTTTTCATTCATCAACGTTCCGCCCATGTCGTTACAACCAGCACGAAGAAGTTGTTGTGCGCCTTCTTGACCAATCTTTGTCCACGACACTTGCACGTTGTCAATAAGCCCGCGGTATGCAATGCGACCGATTGAGTGCATGAGAAGCGTTTCTCTAAACGTTGGCCCACGACGTGCTTTGTGCTGCAAGTAAATAGGTGATGCCATGTGCACGAACGGCAATGGAATGAACTCGGTGAATCCACCCGTAACTTCTTGCAATGCGCGCGTGCGCACAATGTGTTTAGCCCAGCTAAGCGGGTGCTCAACAGAACCAAACATGATGGTGATGTTGGACTTCAAGCCAGCTTCGTGTGCAACCTGGTGACAGTCCAGCCACTCTTCGGTGTTGATCTTGTCGGAGCAAATGATGTTGCGAATGTCGTCGTCCAAAATTTCGGCTGCGGTTCCTGGCAGTGATGCAAGGCCAGCTTCCTTCAAGCGAGTGATGTAGCTAAACAGCGATTCGCCTAAGCGCTTTGCGCCTTCGGTTACTTCAAGCGCCGTAAACCCGTGCACGTGCATGTCGGGAACTGCATCCTTCACTGCACGCGTGACGTCTATGTAATAGTCGCCGTCGAAGTCGGGGTGAATACCGCCCTGCAGGGTTACCTCGGTTGCGCCCAAGTCCCAGGCTTCTTTTGCACGCTCGGCAATGTCGTCGAGGGTTAGTAGGTATGGGGTACCGCGAAGGTTGAGGCTGAGTGGGCCTTTGGAGAACCCGCAGAACCTGCACTTAAACGTGCACACGTTGGTGTAGTTGATGTTGCGGTTGTGCACCCACGTCACTTCGTCGCCAACAATTTGCTTGCGTAGGTCGTCGGCAACGTGCGCAATTGCTCGCACCTCTGGTCCGCGTGCGCCAAACAACGTGACAATTTCTTGTTCGTTAATGCGATGACCAAGCTCAACACCGCGCAAAATTTCTGCAACAGGGCCAGTGATCTTTTCGCCTTCGCCCATGCGCTCAAAAGGAATGAGCATTGGGGGAGCATTGTTTGCACCCGAGTACCACTGTGTTGAACGATGACCAACCAACACAACCTCAGCGCCGTCGTGCACCACATCGGCTGCCGTTACTTTTTCTGGCCACACCTGTCCGCTGTCGTCGCGTGCCAAACCTTCGGCGTCGCTTCGGTCCATCAATGCGAAGTCGAGCGATGGATCAAACCATTTCTCAGGGTTGATAACAAACTCTGGATACACCGTGAGGCGTGGAGCAAGTGACTTGCCCTTTGCTTCGGTAACTGTGCGCAACTTGTCGAGTGCTGGCCACGGGCGTTCTGGGTTTACGTGGTCGGCAGTAACAGGTGATACGCCGCCCCAATCGTCGATGCCGGCGTCGAGCAAGATGCTGAAGTCGTCGCTTAAGTTCGGCGGTGCCTGCAAGTGAATGCTCGATGGCAAAATAATTCGCGCTGCAGCAATCGACCACAAGTACTCATCTTCTGGGCACGGTGCTTCGTGTTGCATGCCGGTGCGCGGCTTCGGCAAAAAGTTTTGCACGATTACTTCTTGCACGTGTCCGTACTTCGCATGCGATGCAGCGATTGCCTCAAGTGCATCAATGCGGTCTTCGCGATTTTCGCCAATGCCCACCAAAATTCCAGTAGTGAACGGAATGTTCAGTTCGCCAGCCCACTGCAATGTGTCGAGGCGGCGTTGTGGTTCTTTGTCTGGCGCACCGCGGTGGCAGTCCAAGTCATCGCGCAACGACTCGATCATCATTCCTTGTGAAGGCGACACCGTGCGCAACAGTGCAAGTTCGTCTTTGTACAACGCACCCGCGTTTGCGTGCGGAAGTAATCCGGTTTCTTTCAGTACCAATGCGGCCATGTCGTGCAGGTAATGCACAGTTGAATCAAAACCGTTTGCCTTCAACCAATCTTTTGCCACGTCGTAGCGAAGCTCTGGTCGTTCGCCAAGAGTGAACAATGCTTCGTGACAACCCATACGTGCGCCTTGTTTGGCAATGGCCAACACTTGTTCGGCACTGAGGTAGGGGTTCTCGAGTCGTGCAGGTGGCTGCGCAAAGGTGCAGTAACCGCACTTATCGCGGCACAACATGGTGAGCGGAATAAACACCTTCGGTGAATACGTAACTCGACTTCCGAATTGCGCATCGCGAATGGCGCGCGCTTCAGCCAAAAGCTGATCGAGTGGGGTGGCAAGGACGCGCTGACGCTCAGACAACTAAACCCTCCGTGGGTGCTAGTGAAATTGGATTGTCAGTGCTCGACCAAGTTTTCCCACAGTGTTAGAGAAGTGGGCGTTCTTGCGTATGCCGTGCGTCCACCAAGATAGCGCTTGTGGGCGTGGAATAGGTGGTCGGAATTTAGAGATTGCCGAGGGCGGTAAACAGCGCGCGCACGTTGTGGCCACTCATTGGCTCACGATGACCCGTGCGACTAATGAATCCAAGCTGAACACCAGTTGCTGGGTCGACCACCGTAAACAACTGCTCGTGTCCAGCGGCATCCACCACAACATCGGTAAGCAGGGGAACGCCAGCCTCGGCTAGTGCCTGCTGCACGAAACCTGCGTTCAACACTTCAATAGCAATGTGTTGCACGCCAGAACCATTTGCTTCCAAGTGTGCGCGCACTGCAGGGTCGTTTCCAGGACCAACCAACACCACGGTCACGCCACCAGCGGTTGCAGTGACAATGTCGGCGTCTTCGGTTGGAGCAACTGCAAAGCCAAGCGTTTTCAAAAATGAAGAAGCCGATGCAAGATCAACCACTGCAACCACAACGTGATCAATACGAACTGCAACGGTGTCGAGTGCCGACAACAATGTGTCAGCAACTTTTGTTGGAGCAACTCCACCACGTTCGTGCGCAACTTCAATGCGATGTGTTTCGGCAAGCAGTGTGCGGAAAATCTGTTCTGCAAAGTCGGCATCAACACCACTATTAATTGCCCACTGCCTGCGAGTAGTCAACACTTCGCGCACGCGTTGCGGCTGAATGACTGCAGTTGACGAACCAGCTTTTACTTCTGCAACTTCACGACACACTTCCATTCGCTGAGCGAGCAGTGCAACGATTGCTGCATCGATCTGATCGATCTTTTCGCGAAGTTGTGGAAGGTCGCGTGCCATAACTATTTACGCCACCACTTACGTTTCGTGTGTGGTTCGACCAAACGTTGAACGTGTTTTGCAAGCACATCCATTTCAATATTCACTGCGTCGCCAGGTTTGCGTACACCAAGTGTGGTGACAGCGGTGGTGTGCGGAATTACTGCAACGCGAAATGTGTCGGCGGTGAGATCAAATGCGGTCAGCGAAATGCCATCAACGGTGACCGAACCTTTTTCAACAATCAAGTGCATCAGGTCGCGCGGAATACGAATCACTAAATCGGGAGCAGGGGAGACAACATGTCCAACTGCATCAACGTGACCAAGCACCATGTGTCCACCAAGTCGTTCGCCAAGCGCCATTGGTCGCTCAAGGTTCACCACATCGCCAGCTTGCAGCGAACCGAGGTTGGTACGCGAATACGTTTCTTCGCTTACGTCGGCATCCCAATAAGACGAACCGTCTGTGGCCACCACCGTGAGGCAGCAGCCATTCACTGCAATGGATGCGCCGAGGTCGGAGCCTTCCAACACCGTGGTGCTGTTGATGCGCAGGCGACTGCCATTGCGCGATCCGACTTTGCCTAGTTCTTCAACGATTCCCGTGAACACAGCAATTCACACTACTTATATAGGCACTCATTGGACAGGGGATTACCCCGCCGAACCCGACGACCCTCCCGATAGATTGAAGGGGTCCACTAGGGCTTTTAGCGCTGGTGAGATGCAGAGGGTCAACAGGCCAACTGCGACCAATTGGTCCCGCAATTCGGCGGGCACACGAAAGGCATACTTATGGCAACTGCTCCAAAAAGCGAAACCATCGCCAAGCACCGGGCTCACTCAACTGACACCGGTTCTCCTGAAGTGCAAA
>CANIHL010000006.1 GCA_947467375.1 Acidimicrobiaceae bacterium
TCAATGACGTACCGATCAACGTCGAGGTCTCGAATGGCATAGAACGAAGTTTTTCCTTCGTCCAAAGCAAAACGATCACGCATTTCCAAAGGATCAAGTTGACGAACATCGCGCAATGGAGTTTCATTCGCAGAAACATCAGCAGCGCTTATCGGCCCAAAAGTTATTGACTCCTGCGCTACTGCATTGATATTGAAAGCTGCTTTGGTTGCAACCAAGTTGTGCTCAATGAATGGCAGTTCCTTAGTGCTTACGTTTGGCTGAACGGAGAATCGTTGAATCACTGCTGGATAGATAGTTCCCGCGACAACGGCAACCAACATCCACATCAATGTCGCAAGAACCGGAATTCTCCAACCCTTTTGTCGAACATTCCACAGGAACAGTGCGGCAACAGCAAATGAAACCAAGATCATCAAGTTGATTGCAGGCAATTGTGCCTTCACGTCGGTGTAGGTCGCTCCCTGCACTACCCCACGAGTTGAATCGGTGAGCGAAAAGCGCGACAGCCAATAGCTGGCGGCTCTAATTACTGCAAGACCCGCAAACAACACTGACAAGTGCGCTTTTGCCTGCGGAGTTACTTTGCGGCCCTGCACCTGCATGCGAATTCCACCATTCAGGTAGTGAATTGCGGCAGTTACCACGGTGATAAGGACAAGCGCACCAAAGAACCAATTGACCACAAACTCTGCAAACGGCAATCGGAAAACGTAAAAACTGATGTCCTGATTGAACAATGGTTCTTTGATTCCAAAAGATTGGTGGTTTCTAAACAACAACCACTCTTGCCATTGTGTCATCGCAGGTAGCCCAACCATGAGGCCCAGCACTACCGAAATCACCGCCCTCACAATCCATTGCCTGCGACCAACTAATTGCCGATAACCAGCGAGTGCACGCTCTTCCGGCGAGGGTGCGATGGATTCGGGCGCAATTCGATCGGCAAGCCAACCATTGATCAACATCAACACAACAAAGGCGGTTACGAATACAGCTCCAAGTGATGCTTTTACGCCCAGAGTCCCCCAAAACACATCGCCACGGCCGAGCATGTCATGCCACAGTGCATCAACATAAAAACCCGAAATGCTCTTTGCTGAAAGAAACAAGACAACGATCAATCCAATTACTGCTGTCGCAATAATGCGACTGCGGCCTGGACGCTTTAAGCGAAAACCGCCTTGAGGATTACGGGGACGACGAGGAGGTAAGTCTGAAGGGTTGCGCACGCAGTGGAGATTAGTCGCCTATTGGCGCAATAAGGCATCGGCATCCAGCATGCGCTGTTGGATGAATATGCCCCGTTGGGAATTCACTGCCGAGGTCTGTTGACCCTGCAAGCGAATTGTCTTCAGCATCAGCACAACTTGGGCCGTTTGGATCGACCATCCAACATACTTTTGTTCCTTGGTCCAACACCAAATATGCACCGCGGCTATATGCCATTCGAGCGATGTCTGAAACTTGCTGCTCTACTCGCTGCATTTTCATTTCGCGATACACGCTGCGAATGAGATTCGACATTTCGTCTTTATCTCCATTGCTTTGCTCTACTGCACGCTGAATTTTTTCACGCAATGGACGAATGGTTGATTCATCCATTGTTCGTGAAACAACTTGCATCACTGCGCTACGAGTAACACGCTTTCGTAAATCTGCTTTCAAACTCTTGGACAAACTTTGTGCTCCAGCCATCGCCGCCGAGATCACGTCTTCTGCGAGTGCTTCCACATACATCTGCAAATGTTCATCAGCTGCTGGCAAAACTTTCTCTAAGGCAACAATTGATTTCTTGCCTTGCAGATAAGTGAGCATCGAGTTCTCTTCGTCTGCCAAAACGCGCTTCATTTTTCGAGTGATGAGCACAAGAATTGGCTCCAGCGCCGTATCTCGATGGTCGAAAACCCCTTGATCTACCTTCGGAACGACAACTTTTGGCTTAGCCGTTCGCGCAACTTCAGCCGTATTCGTTTGCTTGAGTCGAGCGAATAAATCATCTACTGATTTCTTTTGAGGAGTTGTTGTTGCCGGCTGCTTCTTCACCTCTACAACTTCAATAACCTTGGCCGCTTCAACTGGTGGCTCAACAACTTCAGTAACTACTTGTTGAACCTCGGCGTCTTTGCGTTTTTTACCAAACAACTGCACGACTTCGGCAATGTGCTCCTGAGCTGGGGGCTCAGATGAAGGGTGTTCCGACATTCCTGCGGGCGCTTCATGCATTGCGATCACAGTGGTGTCTGGTGTTTCTTCAACAAGTTCTTCAACTTCAATTTCATCGGCAGCTTCAACAACTTCAGTTGTTTCAGTGATTTCAACGATCTCAACTGTGGTTGAATCAATCGACTCTGCGATTACACCAACTACTTTTTCAACTTCAATTGATTCCGATGACTGCGGGATCGCATCTGGGTCTTTGGTGTGATCAAAAAAGATAGGAGCTGTTGCATCGACTGGCGTGTTCAGCCCACTGATTCGCGCAACTTCTTCCGACAATTCATCAAATTCGGTTAAATCACCTACAACGTCATTGGCTGCAAGTCGTGCTCGATCAAATGCAGCAACTAAACGATCTCGATCGTGAATGAGATGTTCAATTTGTTCGCGTGCTAATTCACGACGTCGCGCCAATTCGCTCAAAACTTTTTCGCGATACTCACGTGCTTCAATAACCATTTCGCGACCTTGCTGTTTCGCAAGTTCAATTTCTGCCTCAACATCTGCAACCGCGTCATTTCGCTGGCGCGAGGATTCAATTTCAGCTTCTTGACGAATGCGTGCGGCATCGGAACTAGCTTCGCGCACTAAGCGCTCTGCGGTTTCTGCTGCACGCGCAATTTGCTGTTTCGCAGCTTCACGTGCAGTTGTGAGCACCCGCGCAGTTTCTTCTCCGAGAAGCGCCGTGACCATTTCTTCATCGATTGCACCAGGAGCCGACAGGCCACGGGTTTGCATCGAGCGAAGTTCACTTTCTAAAAAGCGTTCGCGCTCCTGAAGCCGTGCAAGTTCTGCAGAAACGCCACGCAACAAGTCCCGAACTTCTTCTTGTTCAAACCCACGCCTAACTACGCTGAATTGCGCAGAACCAACGGCCGCCGGTGAAGACGGGTCGGGGCGTGAAAACGAAATTGCCATGCAAACAACAGTACGCCCCGCCTAGAGCGAGATTGTGGCATTCGTGAGTCCACTGCCACCAAGGGACTCAAGCAGGGCTAATGCTTCGTCAAGATTTTCCACAGTTACGAGTTTCACCGCAGAACCAAGCACTGCTCGTGCAGCTGCTAATTCTTCTGGGGACTGTGATTTTGGAACGATGAACAACTTCGCACCTGCTGCTTTCACTGCCACCGCCTTTTGGGGCAATGCGCCAATTGCGCCAACAGTTTCATCCTCATTCATCGTCCCCGTTGCAGCTACTTTCACCCCGCCAAACAGATCGCCGGGTGTCAATTCATCAAGCAAAGCAAGGGTAAATGCGAGACCTGCAGATGGTCCACCAATGCGATCAGTGTCAATGGAGACTTCAAAAGGGAGGACGACTGTTCGCGTGTCAGCAGGAATGAATCCAATGATGGTTCGACCTGGCTCATCGGGACTTTCGATCAATTGCACCCGTCGATCCTCTGGCTCAGTAGCCATATGCGGGATAACGCCAATGGTCACAATGTCACCAGGTTCATACCCTTCCATTAACGGAGCCAATTCCGCCAAGGTTGGAATGGCTTTACCCTCAAAAACCGTCAGCGTGTCACCTGGCAGTAGTTGCTTGCAAGCACTGAGTGTTACTGGAATATCCAAACACACGACTTCTTCAACAACCACGCTTCCAAGTTCAAATGAGGCATCGAGGCCCAGCTTCGTAAATGCCACATACTCAGCAATCTGCTTTGCAGTAGTCATGGATTGAAAGCCAAGTTGCTGCTGAGTTCCCGGTGTGCTTTTTCCAAACCTCTCCTCAAAAGACTGCACATCTACATCTGCGTCAATTGAACCAACGAATGTTTCAAGAGCGGAAAGCTGTCCACCAAAGGCAGTAACAAACAACACTGAATTAGTAGATGGATAACGAGTGACGTGCGCGAGTGCTTCCTTCGTGAATTCGAGTCTGTTCGCCACTGGTTCGGCCGAACCGGGCGCCACTTCCCAGAAACGCACTTGAATACTCGCCGCAACGACAATGCCAATAAGGGCCAACCAGGCGCAGGTCAGCAATGGCAATGCCCACCACAATTTGCGCAGTTCTGCTCTATCCGGTCGCGTTGGAGCAAGGGTCGGCGGTGGCAGCGGTACGCTATTTGGCATCGTGACGTCGTTGTTTTCGCTCATCGATCTACCTATTTTCGCTTCCACATTCGGTGTGACAGTAAGGGCTTTGCTTGCTTGTGTTTTGGCAATTGGCGCCCTCGTCGTTCTTGGTGGCACTAAGCCTGCCAGACAAGATCGCACAAATGTCGTTCAGGTGCGAACAAAGACAACTCCTCTATATACAGAGCCGTCAGAGAAGCAACGAAAGACCAGTGCCATTGGGCTTCTTGGTGGAAGCGTTCTTGCTGGAGCTTTGAGCGCAATTGTTATATCCGTCGTACTCGCCTACCTCGTCACCACACTGACGAGCTTGCTGAAATAAATTCAAAGGGGTCCACATGAGTCGCAATCTTGTAATTAACGGTCGAAACATTGGTGACGAGTATGCGCCACTCGTGATTCCAGAAATCGGAATCAACCATGGCGGAGATATCAAACGTGCAATTCAAATGATTGATGATGTTGCAGACGCTGGTGGTGAGTGTGTGAAATTTCAAGCACACTCTGTTGACGATGAGATGATTCCAAATGATGTTGTTCCAGCAAACTCCACTCGTTCAATTTGGGACATCATTGCTCAGTGCACGTTGACAAACGACGAAGAGCTTGCCTGCAAAAAACATGCTGAAGATCGTGGACTGTTTTTTCTCTCTACTCCATTTTCACGCGAAGCAGCCACAAGGCTCGACAAATTAGATGTACCTGCTTTCAAAATCGGTTCTGGTGAGTGCAATAACACTCCATTGATTCGTCACATTGCCCGTTTTGGCAGACCAATCATTGTGAGTACAGGAATGAACGACATCGAATCCGTTAAGCGAACAGTTGAAGTTCTCGAATCGGAAAATGCTTCCTACGCACTTCTTCACTGCACCAGCATGTACCCAACGCCGTACAACAAGATTCGTCTTGGTGCAATTACTCAGTTGCGGGAGCTTTTCCCAAACACGGTCATTGGAATTTCTGATCATTCATTGTCAAACTTGCCTTCAATTTCTGCAGTTGCATTAGGTGCATCAATCATTGAACGCCACTTCACAAGCGACATGAGTTGGATCGGTGAAGATATTGAAATTTCCGTTGACCCAGCGGGTCTACAAGAACTCATCGAGGGATCAAGAATTGTTCATCAAGCAAATGGTGGTTCGAAAACTGTGCTTTCTGAGGAGCAGCCCACGATTGACTTTGCATACGCGTCAGTTGTAGCAATTCGCGATATCTCTAGCGGCGAAACACTCACCGAAGATAACATTTGGGTGAAACGACCAGGAACTGGTGAAATTCTTGCGTACGACTTAGAAAAAGTTATAGGCAAGACCTCCACTCGTGAAATGACGAGAGGACACCAACTGGGTTGGTCAGATGTCAGCTAGTAGGCACGTTGCTTTTCTTACTGGGACTCGCGCGGACTACGGCAAGATAAAGCCGCTCATACTCGCGGCTCATGCTGAGGGGTTCAAGGTTTCAGTTTTCGCAACCGGAATGCACATGCTTGAACGATTCGGTTCGACAATTCTTGAAGTTCGCCGAACACTTCCAGATGAAGTTTTCATCATTCCATTCGAGAATCAATCAGTTGGCGATCCGATGGATGTCGTTGTTGCAAACACCATCACAGGTCTGTCGCGTTTCATTCAAGAGAACCAACCAGATCTACTCATTGTCCATGGAGATCGACCAGAGGCCTTAGCTGGTGCGATTTCTGGCGCGCTCAGCAATACACGAGTGGTGCATATTGAAGGTGGTGAACTTTCGGGAACCATCGATGGTGTGATTCGACACGCTGTGAGCAAGCTCTCACATATTCACTTAGTGGCCAACGAAGAAGCTAAAAAACGACTGATTCAACTGGGTGAAGACAGCAGCACAATTCACATCATTGGCTCACCAGACCTCGACATTATGCTCTCGCCCTCGCTTCCAACACTTGCCGAAGCAAAATCACGCTATGGAATTGAATTTGATACTTACTTCATCGCAATTTTCCATCCAGTAACCACCGACCTTGAAGCAAGCGCAATTGCGGCGACGGAATTTGTCAATGGACTGATTGAGTCGGGTGAGAATTTTGTTGTTATTCACCCAAACAACGACACTGGCTTTGAACGAATTATTAATGAGTACAAACGGCTGGCTGACCACAGCAAGCGATTTAGACAATTTGAATCCTTGCGGTTCGAACATTTCCTTGTTCTTCTCAAAAATGCACGCGGAATGGTCGGAAACTCGAGCGCCGGTATTCGCGAAGCGCCGCTGTATGGCATCCCAAGTATCGATGTTGGCGATCGCCAACGAGGCCGTCATGACAGTGCGTCAATTTCGCAAGTTCCAGCGCGTGCGGAAGAGATCGTCGCGGCTATTCACGGCGCTAAGCAGCAAGGGCCAACGAATTCAGAACAGGAATTCGGAGATGGTAAATCAACCGAACGTTTCACCGAGTTGCTCCACTCAGGAGTTTTGTTTGAAGCGCGAGTAGACAAAGTATTCGTCGATCTAAAGGATGTGATGTAATGACCTGCATCGCAATAATCCCCGCACGAGGTGGATCAAAAGGCATTCCAAACAAGAACCTTGCTGAGGTAAACGGACAATCGCTTGTCACCCGGGCCATTAATTCTGCTGTTCAATCAGGAGTAGTCGATTTTGCTGTCGTTTCAAGCGATGATCCAACCATTCTTGAAGCTGCTGTAAAAGCTGGCGCAATTGCAATACAGCGTCCTGCAGATCTCGCAACTGACACAGCCGCAATAGAAGATGCGATCGCACATGCTCTACAAAAATTTTCGGAGAGTCACCCAACTCCCGCGACCTTGGTATTGCTGCAACCCACTTCACCACTCCGACAAGCTTCATCAATTAGCGATGCTGTTCGCCTTTTCGCAGAAAACGGCAGTGTGGGCAGCGTCTACGGAGTAACAGAAGCCGAGCATCACCCATATAAAACATTTATTGCTACTGATTCCACCTTGCTTCCTGTGGGGAGCATTGAAGACCTCTCACGCTCGCGACAAGAATTACCAAAGGCATACCGACAAAGCGGGAGTATCTACGTAGTTGGTGTTCAAGATTTTCTTGAATCGAATTCGTTATACGTAAGTCCCGTGCGCTGGATAGAAGTGGGTCGCGAAGAAGCCATTGATGTCGACACCCCTGCTGACTTGGAAGCTGTTCGCCAAGCAGCACGCAATGCCAATGGCTAATTTCAGACTTTCATTCGCTCTACCCAAGAGGCAACAAGTTGCCCTAGTCGATGCGTCTGGGATCAGCATTCTCAACGAGTACATTCCGCAAAAAGACATTTCCATCATTGATATTCAACACATGAATGTGTTTGCTCTTTTGCGAATGATTGTTGCAGGAAAGAAATCGCTTTTCGATTACACCATTGCCTATATCAAGGTATTCAAGCCACGATTTGTGTTTACATTCCTTGACAACAACGTTGATTTCTACAAACTTGCTGCAATTTTCCCGAAGGTTAAATTCATTGCAATTCAAAATGGCCACAGAGCGAACTACGCAAATCAATCAGGATTCGGATTTTTTGATCTTTTGAAAAGCGAATCAGCCAAGAACAAACTCTCTGCTCACGCGATTTGTGTTTTAGGAACTACTGCAGCAGATCAGTACACGCAGTACATCCAAGCCAAGCCAGTGGTTACAGGATCTTTGAAAAACAATTTGATCGGCAACAAAATCAAGCCAACAGAACGTTTTGACATCGTTTACGTTTCGCAACACGCACCATTCAAAATTCCAAATTCAGAAGTGAATTTCTTCTTCGGAAACAAATCGATCACTGCCGAAGAGTTCTACGCCATTGAACAAAAAATCGTTCGCTTTCTAGCCGAACATTCAAAACGTACGAACCAGTCCTTCGCTGTGCTTGGTAAGCGAACTGATTCGAGCCCATATGAGCGCGAATTTTTTAGTTCCGCTGCCAGTCCCAACACAGTGCGGTTCATCCCACGCACTTCAGAAACGTCAACTTACGAATTTTGTAATTCTGCATCGCTCATTGTCACTGCAGACAGCACAATCGGTTATGAATTTCTTGCTCGAGGCAACAAGGTCGTGTTTTTATCCGGACGGACTAATGCCATTAGCGATGAACTTTCACGCGAGATACATGACACCAATTTTGGCTTCCCACTTGAACTTGGTTCATCAGGTCCGTTTTGGACAAATACTGCGAGTGAGTCTGACTTTGAGCAACTAATTCGGTCGGTTCAATCCATGTCCGATGCGCAATGGGCTACTGCCATTAGCCCGTACAATGATCTACTGATGGCGTACCAGCCAGGGAATACTGGATTTATCAGATTGCTCCAAAATGAGGGCATCCCAATAACCAACGAGGGGTCACAACGTGCTTAGCGGTTCTTCTATTCTCATCACCGGCGGCACGGGTTCATTCGGGCACACCTTTGTTCCGATGACGCTCGAAAAGTACAACCCCCGCCGACTGGTCATTTTTTCTCGTGATGAAATGAAACATTGGGAAATGGCAAAGGATTACGCGAACGATGAACGAGTTCGCTTCTTCGTTGGAGACGTGCGCGACAAGGACAGGTTGTCACGGGCTCTAAAGGGAATTGATTACGTCGTTCACGCAGCCGCTACCAAGATTGTTCCAACTGCCGAGTACAACCCGTTTGAATGCGTGAAAACCAATGTCATTGGCGCGATGAACTTGATTGATGCATGTATCGATCAAGGCGTAAAACGCGTCGTTGCCCTTTCTACCGATAAGGCAAGCAGCCCAATCAACTTGTATGGCGCAACAAAGCTCACCTCCGACAAATTGTTTGTTGCAGGAAATTCCTATGCAGGAAAAGACGACACTCGTTTTGCGGTAGTGCGTTATGGCAACGTCATGGGGTCACGTGGGTCAATCATCCCATTTCTTTTGTCAATTGCCGATAGTCCATCGGTGCCAATTACCGATGAGCGCATGACACGCTTCATGATCACCCTTGAACAAGGTGTTGAATTAGTTTGGAAAGCTTTTGATGACATGAGTGGCGGCGAAATTTACGTTAAAAAAATTCCTTCAATGAAAATTACCGATGTTGCTAGTGCGGCTGCACCAAAAGCAAAACATGAGTTAGTGGGTATTCGTCCAGGAGAGAAACTGCACGAACAGATGATTAGCCCAGACGATGCCCCTCACACATACTCATACGGTGATTACTTCAAGATCCTCCCAGCCATCCACAACTGGAGTTCGGATGCAGGACGAATCGGTGATGGAGTGCCGGTAGGCGAAGGATTCGACTATTCATCAGACAACAACACCGAATGGATGTCTGTAGAAGAGCTGCAGAAATGGATTGCGGCGAACAAGGCGAAAATCGGTTCGTTTTAGCAACATGGTCATCCCCTACGCGCGTCAGTCAATTAGCGAACAGGACTTAAACGCGGTTGCGGAAGTTCTTCAATCCGACTATTTGACTCAAGGTCCGGTAGTTCCTGCATTTGAAGATGCAGTTGCACAACTTGTTGGCGCAAAATATGCAGTTGCTGGAAACAGCGCTACATCAATGTTGCATCTTGCCTGTCTTGCATTGGGCGTGACCACAGGAGATCTCGTGTGGACCTCCCCGAACTCCTTTGTTGCTAGTGCGAACTGCGCTCTCTACTGCGGTGCCGAAATCGACTTTGTCGACATCGACAGTGAAACCTTCAATATGAGCGCGACTGCGCTAGCAGCCAAACTCGAACTTGCAAAGAAATCAAACCGATTGCCTAAAGTAATTATCCCCGTTCACATGGGCGGACAATCCTGCGACATGCAATCAATTGGATCGCTTGCACGGCAATACGACATCAAAATCATTGAAGATGCTTCACACGCCATTGGTGGGACGTATAACTCCCAAAGAATTGGAAACTGTGCACACAGTGACATCACCATTTTTAGTTTCCACCCCGTAAAAATCATTACGTCTGGAGAAGGCGGAATGGCCACTACCCAGGACGAAGGTTTGGCGCACGACATGCGCATGTTGCGTAGCCATGGAATTACACGTGATGAATCTGAGTTTGAATTCACTAATGACGGACCTTGGTATTACGAGCAACAAGAACTTGGGCTTAACTATCGATTGACCGACATTGCTGCTGCATTGGGTTTAAGCCAATTGCAAAGAATTGATTCGTTCATCCAGCAACGTAACTCGATTGCCGCTCGTTACAACGAAGCATTTGCATCAACGCTTGTAGCAGCTCCACATATCGCTTCGAATTCCGTCTCAGCGTTTCATCTGTACATCGCACGATGCGACTTTGAAAACCTGAAGGTCACCCGAGTTCAGCTATTCCAAAAGATGAAGGACATGGGCGTGTTGCTCAACCTTCATTACATTCCCATCTATCGCCAGCCATACTTTGCAAAGATGGGTTTTGATCGAAAAACATTCCCAAATGCAGAGCGCTATTACGCACAGGCTTTCAGCATCCCGATGTATGCAGACCTAACCGAAACCGATCAAAACACGGTGATATCTAGCCTTTTGAATGCGCTTTCAACCCAATAGGGTTGAGGGCTAATGAATCGAATTGTGCTCGGTGGAGCCCAACTTGGTCTCCCGTATGGAATTTTGAACGGTGGAGAGACACTCAGTCGCGAAGAAGTTGCATGCATTCTTGACACTGCAGCCGCTCATGGGATTGATGCAATTGATACAGCAATCGCCTATGGCCAGTCGGAATCAGTAATTGGAGAGACTGCACAAAATCGATTCAAAATCATCTCAAAACTGCCTCCGATTCCACTAGATGTGTCCAATGTTTCTCAATGGGTGCGGACACAAGTAGATGCATCGCTCTCCCGATTGAAATGCACATCGTTGGATGCACTCCTACTCCATCGCTCACAGGATCTGACCGATGCCCATGGCGCCGAACTGTATGCCGCAATAAATTCCCTAAAGGTTGAAAAAATCATTCAACGTTTTGGTGTTTCTATTTACACACCGGACGAACTCAATGGCATTATCGAAACATTCGATATTGATGTGGTGCAAGCACCTTTGAATGTGTTTGACCGCAGAATTCTTGGAGTCATTGATCAGCTAACAGCGCTAAACATTGAGGTGCATGTTCGATCGGTATTCCTACAAGGTGTTCTCATCGCCAAGCCCGAAAATCGACCTCAAAGATTTCAGCCATGGTCTGATCATTTCGCGCGGTTTGACGAATGGGTGCTTTCCTCAGGGGTATCAGCAATGGCATGTTGTCTGGGATTTGCTCTCCAGCAGTCAGGTGTTGCGAAGTTGGTAATTGGAACTACCAGCCCAGAATCGCTCACTGAAATCATGACTTCTATTCCAAACATGAAGTTGGAAGTACCAGCAGACCTACAGTCTTCAAGTGAACAATTGATTGATCCACGAGTCTGGAGTGTTGCATGAAGATCGTTGCAATAGTTCAAGCCCGACTCGGATCAACACGTTTACCCAACAAGGTCCTCGCCCCAATTGGAGATGTTCCACTCATCGAGTTTTTACTTGGTCGCATATCGAAGTCTGAGCGTATTTCCAAAATCGTTTTGGCTACTTCAACTAACGAAATTAATAATCAACTTGCCGCGGTGGTTGAAAATTTGGGATATCAAGTCATCCGCGGATCCGAAAACGATGTTCTTCAACGTTACGTCGATGCCGCAAAGGCAACAAACGCAGACGTCGTCATCCGCATCACGGGTGACTGCCCGTTTGTCGATCCGCAGCTGGTCGACGAAATGCTTGAAGATTTCATTTCTTCAAATATCGACTACCTGTCGAACACTGATCCACCTACATTTCCAGACGGCTTTGACATTGAGATATTTAAAGCAAGTGCACTATTGCGATCTGCAGAAATTGCAACTTCACTTTTTGAACGCGAACATGTAACCCCATGTCTGCGCACCAATCCCCTATTTACGCACTCGAATAAGACTGCTGGCGTTGATTCGTCCCATCTTCGCCTAACTGTCGACGAGCAACGAGATCTAGACGTAATTCGCGGCATTGCAAGCCACTTTGCACCTCGAACCGATTTTTCATTATCCGAAATTCTTGGTGTGATAACCACCAATCCACACCTTATTACTGGCAATCTTGGTATTGAGCGAAACGAAGGCGCAACTATGAACTCAGGTCAAAAACTTTGGAAACGTGCACAACACGTAATCCCCGGCGGAAATATGTTGCTCTCAAAACGCCCCGATCAATTTTTGCCAGAACATTGGCCAGCATATTTTTCAAAAGCACACGGCTGCATGGTTTGGGATCTTGACGACAATGCACTCACCGATATGTCGATCATGGGCATTGGCACCAATTCTCTTGGTTACGGTCACCCAGAAGTTGATGCTGCGGTTGCACAGACTGTTCGCGATGGCAATATGAGCACGCTCAACTGCCCTGAAGAGGTGTACCTGGCCGAACGGCTAGTAGCGATGCATCCATGGGCCGAAATGGCAAGATTTGCTCGTACTGGCGGAGAGGCCAACGCTATTGCAATTCGTATCGCTCGCGCTGCAACTGGAAAATCGAAAGTTGCAATCTGTGGATACCACGGATGGCATGACTGGTACTTGGCTGCAAACCTTGGTACTGAAAACACCCTGGCTGGGCATTTGCTCCCAGGCCTTGAGCCAAATGGCGTACCCGAAAATCTTCGTGGTTCAGTCCTCACATTTAACTACAACCGAATTGACGAACTTGAAGCGCTTATCTCAACGAATGAGTTAGGCGCAATCATGATGGAAGTTTCACGAAACTTTGGCCCGGAAGATGACTTCTTGCAGAAGGTTCGTGGCCTTGCTACCAAACACGGAATTGTGTTGATGTTCGATGAATGCACTTCTGGTTTCAGACAAACTTTCGGTGGACTCCACAAGATGTACGGCGTAGAGCCAGACATGGCAATGTTTGGCAAAGCATTAGGCAATGGATACGCAATCACCGCAGTTCTCGGTAAGCGCTCCGTCATGGAGGCTGCACAAAACACGTTCATCAGCAGCACATTCTGGACTGAGCGGATTGGGCCGACTGCTGCTCTTGCGACACTTGATGTAATGGAACAAACAAAATCTTGGGAAATCATTACCAAGATGGGCGTTTACATCACCGAACAATGGCAATCGATTGCTAAATCAACCGGAATTGCTATTAAAACCAGTGGGCTACCTGCACTGACTTCCTTTTCAGTTGACTCAAAGTTCGCACTTGAATACAAAACGCTTATTACGCAAGAGATGCTGAAAAAGTCATACCTCGCTAGCACGAGTGTTTACGTCGCAACAGTTCACACAAAAGAAATTGTTGACCGTTTTTTTACCGAACTAGAGCCAGTATTTGCATTAATCAAAGAATGCGAAGACGGCCGTGACGTAAGTGCTCTTCTTGACGGTCCGACCTGTAGCTCGGGCTTCAAGCGATTGAATTAAGGATCACTGTCGTTGATTGATTCCAAGTCTGAATGGTTCGATGAAACCAACGTTGTGTTTCAACAGGTTTTAGACCAGGTTGCATTGAATCTCAATGAGATTCATTCTGTTGATTACAGCACTAGGTACTGGAACATTTTTGTCGGTCCATGGCTTCAGCAGTTTGTTGACATGGTCATGTTTCGCATATTCGACATTGAGAGAAATACCAATATCCCGATTACAGATTTAGAATATTCTCCGGCAAATTCGCTGAAGCAATTTCATCAGTACTCAAAATTGCCAAGCTTTATTGAACGGTTGCATTGCGAAACCTTGTTTCATCTCCAAAGCAACAAAAATTCAAGCGCTATTCAGAAAACTGCCCCTGATAAATCACCAATAACTTTGCCTCACCGCAGACTCGGTCGGAGCTTCGTATCAGCTACCTACTTACCGCGTAAATCAGAGGCGATCCTCCAGTTGCGGTTGGGTCGTCTACCTCGTCGTATCAAGGTTCAAAATGTCCCTGTGTCTATGGGTGTTTCCGACCTTCGACATCTACTCAGCAATATAAATGGTGAAAAATCAGTTCGAGCTCAAACAATTATTGCTCTTCTTCCGAAATACATGCCTTGCATCTATGTTGAGCATTACATCGATCTCATGCGGACCCAAAAACCTTGGAATTCCAAGCGATACCCAAAAGTTATTTTTACGGCGAATCGACACTTATATGACGATGTCTTCAACTATTGGGCAGCACAGGCAGCAGAAGTGGGTTGCCAAATAGTTCTGGCGCAACACGGCGGACAATTTGGAATCTCTGAATTTCCTTCATTTTCCGAGAGACATGAACTTGAGATTTCTAATCGATATCTAACGTGGGGATGGGAGTCATCGGATAATTGCTACCCAGGGTTTGCACTCACCGTTAACAGCGCCCAAAAAATCAAGTCTCAAAAATCGGGCAATTTGCTTGTAGTAACTGATGAACTCTGGAAATACCCAAGATCTGTTTTTACTGACCTAAGTGATAACTCTGGATACCTTGAACATCTCGGCAATACCATTTCATTCCTTCACCCAGATATCAAGGCAGAAGTCTTATTGCGGATACATCATGCAGAAGATCAGTCTGGTGCACCGCAACGAGATTGGTGGATTAAAAACTTTCCAGGGATTACTCATGACAATGCGAATCTGCCGTTTATGGAAATGCTTTCCAAAAGTCGCTTGGTGCTTATCGCACATAACGGAACATCAATTCCTGAATCACTTGCGTTAAACGCGCCGACAATTATCACGTGGAGTGACTCATACATGAAGGTCAGGGAGAGCGCAGAGGCGATTTTTGAAGCCTTGGAAAAAGTTGGAATATTCCATCGCACACCGGAATCAGCGGCTTCGTTTATTAACTCCATTTGGGGCGATGTCGATGGATGGTGGAATTCACCCACAACAATTGATGCCCGTAAACAATTCACTGCTCAATACGCACGAACTGTTTCAAGCCCCGTTCGGTTCTTGGCGAAAACATTGCAATTCTGAACTACTAAATATCAGATAGGTTGACCATCGTGTCAAAGGTATTGATCACTACTTCTTCGTTCAGTTTGGGCAACTTTGCACAGGCAAAGGCGCTTCACGATGCAGGCATATCTATTGAAATGAACCCTCACGGACGACGACTTAGTGAAGACGAAGTTGCCGAACTTGTTGCCAATGACGTGATTGCAATTTTGGCAGGGCTAGAACCACTCACCGATCGCGTGTTATCGAATGCAAAATCGCTCCGAGTAATCGCTCGATGTGGCACCGGGTTAGACAGCGTTGATTTGGATGCTGCAAGTCGACTCGGTATTGATGTTTTCAATACTCCAGATGCACCTACCCAGGCGGTAGCCGAACTTACGATTGCGCACATGTTGAATTCATTGCGACATATTTCTGCAACAGATGCAAACATGCGATCCGGAAGTTGGACTCCAACAATGGGTTCGCTACTTGCAACGAAAACAATTGGGCTAATCGGCCTTGGACGAATTGGAAATGCGGTTGCCAAACTGGCACAAGCATTTGGATCGCGTGTCATCGCTTTTGATCCAGTAGTCAGTTCACATAGTTCCGTTGAATTGTTCTCACTTGACGAAGTGCTGCGCCAAGCCGACATTGTTTCCTTACACGTTCCAATCAATGATCAAACTCATCACATTCTGAATGCACACAACATTTCGCAGATGAAACCTGGATCGATTGTTGTGAATGTTTCGCGCGGTGGTCTTATTGATGAGTCTGCACTTGAATCGGCATTGAAGTCTCAGCATTTATCTGGTGCGGCACTCGACTGTTTCGAAGACGAGCCTTACACGGGCCCATTGCTTCAACTTCCCAATGTCCAGGTCACCGCGCATATGGGTTCATACGCACGTGAAACCCGCGACCTTATGGAAGTTGAAGCAAGCACCAACCTGGTCAATGGACTTCGAAAGCGCGGATTGATCTAACCAATAGACTGAGGGCATGATCGCCGCTCTCATGATCGGCCGTGCGGGCAGCACTGGTTTCCCTGGAAAGAATGTCTCGCTTGTCCTTGGGCGACCGCTTTGCGAGTACCCGCTCATGGCTGCATCGGGTTCCACAAACGTTGACCGAATTTTCATCTCAACTGACTCGGATCAAATTCGCAAAATCGGCGAAAAGTACAACGCCACACATATTGAACGACCTGCCCATTTAGCCACAAGCACCGCGCTGTCTGATGACGTGTTTGTGCATGCATTTGGTGTCATTAAAGAGACTTTGGCCGCAGAGGGACACCAGCTCGACTTCCTGGTCTTGTTGTTCGCTAACGCAGCAACGATTAAAACCGAGTTCATTGATCAGGGCATCGAAATGTTGCGTAACGATCCGAAAATGGATGGTGCAGCAACGACTTCTATCTACAACATGTACAGCCCTTTGCGCGCAAGAAAAATGGGAGCAGATGGTTACCTCAAGCCTTTCGTTCCATTCGAGGCCATCGGTGATCCTTCAACATTTAATACCAGTCGTGATTCTCAAGGCGATGTGTATTACACGGATGGTTCAACCATCGTGATTCGTCCCCGCTCGCTTGAAAACATTTCTGATGGGCTACTTCCTCACAAATGGATGGGACAACACATCGGATCTATTCCAAACTGGGGCGGATGCGACGTTGACTATGAGTGGCAAGTACCGATTGTCGAGTTTTGGCTCAAGGCTCACGGTTTTTCGGAAGGTTCGTAATAGCGCATTGCGCTAAAGGCTGCACATGAGCGAACTTCGAATTGGTATTGCGGGATATGGAGTCATCGGAAAGCGTCGCCGCGGATGTGTTGATGCAAACCCATTCATGACCACCGTTGCAGTGTGCGATAAAAAGTTTGCGGACGACGGAACACTTGACGATGGCATTGCGTATTCGCGCGAATACCAACAACTGTTTGACCATGATTTAGATGCAGTACTTGTGTGTATGAGTAATGACATGGCAGCCGAGATCACTATTGCTGCCCTAGAACGCGGGCTACATGTGTTTTGTGAAAAACCACCAGCTCGAAATATGGCGGAGCTTCTTGCAGTTGTATCTGCCGAAAAATTGCACCCTGGCCTAAAGCTGATGTACGGGTTCAATCATCGGTATCACGATTCTGTACAAGACGCTCTCAAACTCATTCGGTCTGGCTCACTCGGCAAAATCATCAACATGCGCGGCGTGTATGGCAAGTCGAAACTCATCACGTTTGATCAAGCTGACTGGCGGGCAAAACGTGAAATGGCCGGCGGCGGCGTGTTGCTTGACCAAGGCATCCACATGGTGGACCTCATGCGCTTATTTGCCGGTGAATTCACCGACGTGCATAGTTTTGTTTCAAATAACCATTGGAACTATGACGTAGAAGACAACGCTTACGCGATCATGCGAACTTCAGACGGAGTTGTGGCGATGCTTAATTCATCAGCAACACAATGGCGCCACCAGTTTTCACTCGACATCAACCTGCAGCGAGGAAGCATCATTCTCCGTGGGATTTTGAGTGGGTCGAAGAGTTATGGATCTGAGACCATGACCACAGTGTTTGCCAACCCAGACAGGGACAATGGAGATCCAAAAGAGTCAACGCAGGAGTACAGCTTTGACCCATCGTGGACAGCAGAGATTGACGCATTCGCTGATGTTGTGCGTAATAACCTGCCAATTGAGAGCGGAACATCGCATGATGCCCTCATGACGATGCAATTGGTGCACAAGATTTACTACGCCGATCCAAAGTGGCGTGATACCTACTCAATTCCTAATCCCGACTTCACCATTTAGCACTGGAGCAAATATGAGCGGTGTGCAAAATAAAAAAGTTCTCATCACCGGAACATCAAGAGGAATTGGCCTTGCTATAGCCAAGGAATTCCTATCCCAAGGTGCACAGGTATTTGGAACTGCAACAACGAGCTCTGCACCAAAGGAATTTTCGGGTTTTTGCGCAGCAGACTTCTCGAAGCGAGAAGGCATTCAGAAATGCGTAGATTTCGTTAATGAAGTTCAACCAGACATCGTTATCAACAACGCGGGCATCAACTCCCCTTCTTCGTTTGAAAGTATTGATTCCGAAAGGTTCCTAGAAATACAGCAGGTGAATGTTCTCGCACCGATGGAAATTTGTCGTGCAGCGATCCCACACATGGTCAAGCAAAACTGGGGTCGTATCGTCAATATTTCATCGGTATGGAGCAAGATCTCCAAAGAGCAACGGGCTCCTTACTCTGCGAGCAAGTTTGCGCTCGATGGAATGACTTTGGCGCTTGCTATTGAGTACGCAAAGAGCAATGTATTGGCGAACTGTGTTGCACCAGGCTTTGTCGATACCGACATGACGCGCGGAATTCTGGGTGACGAGGGAATCAACAAGTTGATGCAAATTGTGCCTATCGGCCGACTTGCTCAGCCTGCAGAAATAGCAACTTTTGTTGTGTGGCTTGCAGGCGAATCAAACACGTACATCACTGGGCAGAACATTGCAGTTGATGGTGGTTTTACGCGTGCCTGATTCAATCTCCATTCAGTCGCATCGGGGCACATACGAGGCTCGCTTTACCCCAGAATTGCTGAAGGACCCGTCGGCGCTGCTTGAAGGAGAACCTCACTTCATCATTGACAGCAATATTGTTCGCCTCTATTCAACACAGCTTCACAGTGTTCTTAGTCATCCGAATGTCATTCTCGTAGACGCCACCGAGCAAAACAAAAGTCTTGAATCAGCATCTCAAATCATCACTACTTTGGTCGCGCAAAAGACACGTCGCAACCATCACTTAGTCGCCATCGGCGGCGGAATCATTCAAGATTTAGTGTGCTTCATTGCAAGCACGCTTCTCCGAGGGGTTTCCTGGCAACTTGTTCCTACAACGCTTCTCGCACAAGCAGATTCATGTATCGGGTCAAAGAGTTCTATCAACGTTGGTGACGCGAAAAATATTGTCGGCACCTTTTATCCTCCAACAAAGATTTATATTGACCAGAACTTCCTCCGTACATTGCACCAAAATGAAATCCACTCGGGAATCGGTGAAATACTGAAAGTCCACGCAATCGACTCTGCAGAATCGTTCAATCGAGTCGCCTCCTCGCTGGAAGCAATAACACACGATCTGGATGCAATTCAGCCGTTCATTTACTCCGCACTCACTATCAAAAAGCGATACATCGAAGTTGATGAGTTTGATGAAGGAATACGCAACATTTTCAACTTCGGGCATAGTTTCGGTCATGCAATTGAAAGTGCAACAAATTTTGGAATTCCACACGGAGTTGCAGTAACCATGGGCATGGATGTTGCCTGCCAGATTGCTGCTTCACGCAACCTTCTGCCAAACAGTGAGTCAGCCCGAATGCGAACTGCATTGAGGTTGAATTATCAGCCATTCGCCCATATACCGATCCCACTAGATGCTTCTATGAATGCGCTGTTGAAAGACAAAAAGAACAGCTCTACAGAGCTTGGTCTGATTCTCCCTGTTGGTCAACAGGCGAACATTGAAAAAGTAATGGTTCCACCAAATGAAGAGTTTGTAGATCAATTTCGCCATGCTTTGGGTGCAATTGCTCAATGACGAATTCTGTGCGTGTTGACATAGTTGTTAACCAGTCGCAAGTACGAGATGACGCAGATATCACCATTCTTTGGGATGATTACTCCTCTCAAAGAAATGTTTTTTCTCTTCCTGAATATGTAGAACTTCACGCAGATCGCCTGCGCCTTCATTTTGCTGAATTTGTAGACCAAGTCGCTCAAACTCCCCTTAGTGGTGGGGCCGTTTCTGATCTTCTTCTTATTCGTGAAGACTTCAGTTATTGGTGGATGACTCTTTTTGCATCCACTAGGTGGGACCCAACAAGCAACATCACACATGCTGTGAAATTGTTGGCCTTCGCTGAAATCTGCGGAAAAGTTTCCCCATCCGAAGTTTTCGTCCATCTACCCAATAAACAGATCTCTGCCGTAATCCAGGCATATTGCACATCCAAGAATCTCGGTATAGCAGAAGTACCTACTTTGCATAATCAACCAGCTCTTCGCCTTCCCCGGTTTCGTGCAATTGCTTCCATTGGAAGGTTTGCTCTCACACATCGGCGAGTCAAAACTCTTAGCAGTGCAGATCAAGCAAGCACGTTGATAGTTGATCACTTTGTGCGGTTTAACGAATCAGCTATCGACGATGGCCGATATGAGTCGCAATACTGGAAATCGCTAGACAATGTCTTGTCGTCTATTGACCACGGAACTAGCTGGATCCATCACTATGTTCCAGGGTTTCGCTCAATTCGAGCAACCGAGCAATTGCTCGTAAAGCTCAATGCAAAGTCTGTAAACAAGCACGCACAATTTGAGACTCGACTAGCTGCCTCTTGTGTGCTCCCAATATTGCGTGAACTGAAGCGTCTGAGGCAGGTGGCTCGTGCTTCGAATAACCACCCTTCATTCTTTGTCGACACGCGTTCTGGGCTTAATTTCACTGCTCTATTTGCCGAACAATGGATTGAGTCGCTCTGCGGCAGCACTGCTGCTCGACACCTGATCATCCTTCGCCAACAGGAGGCAGCACTCAAATTGCTTTCTCCGCAAAAGAACGGCCTGTTCTTATGCGAGAACCAGCCGTGGGAATCTGCGTTTACTTATGCGTGGCACAAGTACGGGCACGGCAAACTTGTGGCCGTTGTTCATGCACCAATTCGGTTTTGGGATTTCCGATACTTCACACTCGCTCGTTCGCTACGCAGTAATCAACAAACTGCGACTAGCAAACCGACCCCAACTATCGTCGCAGTGAATAGTGAAATTTCACGAACATTCATGGAAATCGCTCAAGCATCCGCAAATCAAATTTGTGAAGTTGAGTCGTTGATGTTCAACCACTTATTCGCCGCGACCTCTGCTGAAAGTTCGCAGAAGAATGTCTTGCTTATCGTTGGAGATTTTTTCCCACATCTCAACGAACGACTCATTACTTTGGTCGAGAATGCTGAACACATTCGCAGCACCAATTTAGAGATTGTCTTCAAGCCCCATCCAATGAACACAAACCTGCCAGATTTTTCGGGTCTTCCAAATGTCCATATATCGACAACCGATTTAGGCGATCTGCTTCCACGCACTCACACCGCTATTTCCAGCAACTCAAGCACGGCAGCGCTTGAGTGCTTCCTGTACGGAGTGAAAACGATTTCGTATGTTGACCCCGAAGCGTTGAATTCCAGCCCCCTGCGCGGAGTCTCGGGGGCAGTATTTGTTACGTCGAGCGAACAACTCGATGTCGCACTCACCGACACTCGCACAGACACCCGAGAGAGCCGATCACTTTTGATTCTCGACCGTGCAACACCTCGTTGGAAAGAGCTTCTTAGTTAATCTGCGCTGAGTAGTCTTTTACACGTGAGTGGAAATTCTGAACGTTCGCTCATTCAACCAGAGATTTTTGAATCAGAAACTGAAGCGTTCAGGGCTGCAAGCGTCATGCTGGTCAATGCAATTTCTTCGAGCATCGCAGCAAAGAGCTCCTGCGTTCTTGTTCTTGCAGGAGGCAACTCCGCAAATTCAGTAATGCGCTTTGCCTTCCAATCTGACATCAATTGGTCACAGGTGCATCTTGTGCTTGCCGATGAGCGTTGTGTGCCAATTAGCCACGTTGATCGCAATGATGTTGCGCTGACAGCGCTCGTTGAATCTACTTCACTTGTCCATCGTCCCGTCATTCACGGCATACCCGCAGAACTTGGTCCACATCTTGGTGCGGAGAAATTTGCTGAACAGTTAGCTGTAATTGGACAACCGGACATCGCGCTACTCGGTGTTGCTGACGACGGCCACATAGCAAGTTTGTTTCCAAATTCAACTGCCTTATCAGCATCTGGAGATGCTGCATCTGTTACCGACAGCCCAAAAGAGCCTCGGGAGCGCGTTTCCTGTTCTTTGGCTTATCTCACACGAGCCACATACAGAATTGCCCTGCAAACGGGGCATAATAAGAGGGATATTTTCGTGCGACTCCAGCAGGGAGAGCGACTTCCGCTTGCATTATTTTCACCAACTCACTGGTTCATGGATTACAACGCGACTCGTTGATCAGCGTTGCGAACTGAGGACTCCATGAAAACGGTCATTTTGTGTGGGGGCCTTGGCACACGAATTCGAGATGTCGCTGATGACATTCCAAAACCAATGATTCGCGTTGGTGGCATGCCCATTATTTGGCACCTTATGAAATACTACGCATCTTTCGGACACACAGAATTTGTTTTGTGCATGGGTTACAAGGGCGATGTCATCCGCGATTTCTTTATTTCGGCTATGTCGGCGAAAAGTGTTTTGACCACTGTTGACACCAATACTGAACACGTGCAATTTGCTGCATCTGACGAATTCGCAAACTGGTCAGTGACACTTGCAAACACCGGTCAAGACGCAATGACGGGTGCGCGTATTTTTAAAGTTCGCGAGTACCTAAACAATGAACCGTTTATGCTCACTTACGGTGACGGATTGAGCGACATCAACCTCGATTTGCTCCTTGCATATCACCGCTCAAAAAAACTGACTATCACCGTTACTGGGGTGCGGCCTCCAGCCAGGTTCGGTGAACTGCAAATTGGGTCTGATGGAATTGCAACTGGCTTTAACGAAAAACCCCAAGCCAGCGCAGGAATGATCTCTGGTGGCTTCTTTGTATGTGAGCCCGCAGTGTTTGATCACATAAATAATCATGAAGATCTTGTTTTTGAACAGGGCCCCATGCAGTCAGTCGTTCGCGAGAAGCATCTTGCTGTTTACCAGCACGATGGTTTCTGGCAATGCATGGACACATTCCGTGATTGGCAGCTACTTAATTCAATGATTGATCAGGAAAAGGCGCCATGGAAAGTTTGGTAAGCGCACTCGAATCGTTCCGCGGAAAACGAGTACTCATCACGGGCAACACCGGATTCAAGGGTTCTTGGCTGAGTTTGTGGTTACACAACCATGGTGCAGAGGTATTTGGCTATGCGCTTCCCGCGCTTCCCCATTCACATTTCAACGATTTATCATTAGGTTCGCTCATTCATCACCGCGATGGCGACGTACGTGATCTTGCCAGTCTGAAAAAGCGATTTGAAGAAGTTCAGCCACATGCTGTTTTCCATCTGGCAGCACAGCCACTTGTCCGCCTTTCGTATCGCGACCCAGTACAAACGTTCGATACCAATATCGGTGGATCGACAAATGTTTTGGAATGTGTTCGACTTACCGATTCAGTCCAAGCACTCATTTTCATCACCTCAGATAAGTGCTACCGAAATATCGAACAAGTAGCCGGATACACCGAAGACGATGTTCTTGGTGGCAACGATCCATACAGTGCTTCGAAAGGCGCGGCGGAGCTGGTGTTTGCTGCATATAACGCTTCATTTTTCAACCAACGAGACGGCCTCATCGCTGCTTCAGCCCGTGCTGGGAACGTCATTGGTGGAGGTGACTGGGCCGAAGATCGAATCATCCCGGACTGCATCCGCTCACTCCAGCAAAACACAGCAATAGTTATTCGTAATCCACACGCAACTCGCCCGTGGCAACACGTGCTCGAGCCACTATCTGGCTACATCATGCTTGGCAGCGCAATGCTGAGGAGCGATCACAGTGTTTCGGGTTCATGGAACTTTGGCCCTCGCGAAGACGAAGTTCGATCTGTTGACGACGTGACGAGAGAGGTCATCAAAGTGTGGGGCGAAGGTTCGGTAAAACTTGATGGCAACCAAAATCATCCGCATGAAGCGACGTTGTTGCAACTCGATTGTTCGAAGGCTCGCACAGAGCTTGGATGGTCGCCGCGATGGGATTTCCTCACAACTATGGATAAAACGGTTTCTTGGTATCAGTCAGTTCATCAAGGATCCAATGCCCTGTCAGTAACTCAGAAACAGTTGGCCGAATACGAAAAGAGCAACCGTGATTGATGGAGTAATTATCACACCATTACGTCAGATATTGGATGAGCGCGGCAAAGTCATGCACATGCTCAGGTCAACTGACGGACATTTCACACAGTTTGGAGAAATCTATTTCTCCACAGTTTTCCCAGATGCGGTTAAGGCCTGGCACATTCATAAAAAAATGACGTTGAACTACGCCGTGCCAGTAGGTCGCATCAAATTTGTATTGTTTGACGACCGCGAAGGAAGTTCAACTCGCGGTGAAATTCAAGAAATCTTTATGGGTCCAGATAATTACGTACTCGTCACTGTTCCCCCATTGGTGTGGAACGGATTCAAGGGAGTTGGACCAGAGGCTTCGCTTGTTGCGAACTGTGCGTCAATCCCCCACGATCCAGACGAAATTGACCGATGCGACCCAGCAGATACTCGCATTCCTTATGACTGGGCACTGAAGCACAAATGAGCATCACTGTCCTCCTGGTTGGAGGATTCGGAAATTTAGGTGGCCGAATTGCTGCGCATCTTGCAACCTTCGATGAATACGACATCGTTCTTGCGTCACGCAAGTACCAAACGGCGCCGGATTGGGCAAAGAATGCTCAGACGATTGAACTTGATCTCACTGATCCATCATCGTTTTCAAACATTCCAAAATCCGTCAATTGCATCATCCAGCTTGCAGGTTCAAACGATGTTGATTCAGCACAGAATCCAGATCTCGCTCACAGTGTCACCACCGAAGGCACTACCGCGATCTTGAATCATGCGGTTCGTAATGGCATTGAACGATTTGTCTATTTTTCGACAGCACATGTTTATGGAGCTCCGCTGGTCGGAAATTTCACTGAAACCTCGCCTACGAATCCAGTCCACCCCTACGCCACAACGCATTTGGAAGCCGAGCTGGCAGTCGGTGCTGCTCACGAGCGTGGTGAGATTCTGGGTATCCGGATTCGTTTGTCCAATGGATTTGGACGTCCCATGACTTACGAAGCTGCCGATTGGCGAACTTTAACGAGTGATCTCTGCAGACAAGCGGTGTTGGAAAAACGGATGGAGATGCGCACCGATGGGCTTCAGGAACGCAATTTCATCACTAAGACCGATATTGCGCGAGCCGTTCGTCATCTGATTGAGCTTCCACAAACTCAAGTAGGTAACGGTCTGTTCAATTTGGGTGGATCACAATCGCAAACCTTGCTTGCAATGGCAAAGATGATTCAACAACAAGCACAGAAAAAGTTCGGTATCGAAATTCCGTTGCACCGGCCAGAACCGACAGCTGCAGAAACTCAACACTTAAATTTCGACACAACAAAGCTAACGAACACTGGATTTTTGCTAACCGAGGATGCACTTGGTGAAGTAAACGAGTTTCTCGACATGATTGAATTGCATCAACAATCATGAATAATTCTCCGCTCGTTTCTATTGTCATACCGACGTACAACCATGCACCAATGTTGCAGCGCGCATTAGCGACTGTGATCGAGCAGACGTATCAAAACTGGAATGCGATAGTGGTGAATAACCATTCAACCGATAACACACTCGAAGTGGTGGCTTCATTTAATGATCCACGAATTCAATGCATCAACTTCCACAACAATGGAGTTATTGGTGCGTCGCGAAACGAAGGTATCGCACGTGCCACCGGTGAATACATAGCCTTTCTCGATTCAGACGACACCTGGTTTCCAACAAAGATCGAAAAATGTGTAGCTGTTCTTGATCACGGATCTGACCTTGTTTGCCATGCCGAATATTGGATTGATGAAAAAGGGAAATCACGGTTAGTTGTTTATGGTCCGCGTGAAGCTGCTACTCATCACAATTTGATTTACAAAGGAAATCGAATCAGTACTTCCGCAACGATGGTTCGCACAACATTGCTAAAAGAAGTAAAGGGTTTTGATGTATCACCTGAATTGATTTCGACTGAGGATTACGACCTCTGGATCCGTTTAGCTGCAAAGTCCAATAAGTTTGCATTCATTGACGAACCACTAGGTGAATACCACCGCCACGACAACAATGTCAGCGCAAACATTGAGAAACACTTAGCGGCTGAGTTAGCACTGCTTGCCAAACACTTTTCTGTAAATGCACAGTTGGAAAATTCCCTTGCGCGGCGTCGTCGAAAAGCATTGGCTTACTATGGTGCAGGACGATCACTACATAGAACGAACAAGCATTTTCTTGCGTTAAAGAAATACGCCCGGGCGATGATCATTTGGCCTATTTCGCTACGGTTATACGCAGCAGTCTTGCTTTCGCTGGTGGGAATTTTTACGCCAAAAAGCAAGTAGCGTTATAGGTATCGAAACCGAACGCGATATTCGATATTTTGCCTATGCGCGACATGCTCTTGCCGAGGCATTACGGATCTGCAAATGCGGACCAGGCGACTTCGTTCTCGTTCCTGAATTCATTTGTCGAGACGTCCTCAGTTCGATTCACGCTGTTGGCTCCACCCCAGTCTTCTACCCAGTAGACCGCACGCTTTCTCCAACGAATTTGCTTAATGCCCAACGGTGCAAAGCCGTTCTTGCCGTTAACTACTTTGGCTTTGCTCAAGATTTAACACCCTTTCGTGAGTATTGCTTGCAATCGGGGGCCACCCTCATCGAAGACAACGCGCATGGCTTTCTCAGCAAAGACTCCGATGGAAACCTGCTTGGTACGCGAACTGGCCTTGGGATAACCAGCATTCGCAAAACCGTTCGTTTGATCAATGGTGCTGCACTTCATGTTTCTGGTAACGAGAATTTGAGCCTTGTAGGGAACCAACTCAATTTTCAGCAAAGTCGGTTGCCAAAGGGATTTGTGCTCCGCAAGCTTTCGGCGCAAATTCAGCGTTCGACAAGAGTTCCTGCGCTTTCATTTTTTCAACTTGCAATTCGTATAGCGCGACTCGTTACTACGGGATCACGTCTACCTCGATCCACTCAGGAAAGTGAGACCGAACTTCCGTCGCCAGTAGCTCCCCATAGCTCGGTTCTTAAACTCATCCAATCACTAGAGCCAAGTGCTGAAATTTTGCGACGTCAACAGCTCTTTAACAAAGTTCTCGGTCGAGTAAAAGATCTAGATATTGAACCGATTTTTCATCAGTTAGAAGCCGGTACGTCTCCATATGGTTTTGCTTTCATCAGTGGCCGTTCCTCTGTGCAACGAGTACAGAAAAAATTACGCGGACTTTCAGTTGAAGTTATCCATTGGCCAGACCTCCCTGACGCAGTAAGCGTTGCCGATGATCACTTTTACCGCAACGTTTGGGTGGTGAATTTTCTATGAGTGCGAACTGGAATATTTTCGAAGGAGATGATCGCGCCTGGGATGAATTGCTCAATGATCTTGGACAGATCTGCGTTTATCAGTCGTCAAACTGGGCGCGCCACAAATCTTCTGCGGGTTGGACTCATGTTCGAGTGATCAAGACCATCAATAATTCGCAGCTTGCAATTCAGTTTCTGGTGCGTAGGGCACCTTTCGGAATAGCAATGGCATGGGCTCCTGGCGGTTTTAGCGGAGACCTTGGGATTCTTGATAAGGAACTTTCGTCGTCACTCAAGAAGCTTCTTTCAGCTCGATTCCTCTACGTCCGCTTCGGAATGATGATTGATTTCACACAAGACAAGGCAGCGCTTCTCTCAGAATCTGGTTTTACGAAGAGCATGAATCCAATAGGTGCGAAGCAAAGCATGGTGCTCAGAGTTCAAACAGATGAAGAAAAGATGCTGTCATCTGCCTCAAGTAATTGGAAGCGTAACTACAAACGATCGCTGCGCTCGTCAACTGTGCCGTATGTCTGGAATGACGCAAGCCCAAACCAACTTGAGTCGGCCTACCGACTGATGGATGAATTCAAAAAAGTTGATGGCGTAAAACTGCAGATGACGGCTGCAGATATTGAAAGCATTCAGAAAAACTTTGGCGGCGACTTAATACTCATCCGCATGGACGATGCTTCGGGAAATTTGCTTTCTGTTCGCGGTGCTCTGATCCAGGCATCCACTGCATGGGACTTTATTGCTGTAACCACTCCAGAGGGTCGGAAAACCTACTCTTCGCATCGCACACTCGTTTCGCTGGCCCAGGAATGCGCAAAACGAGGATGCACGACACTTGAACTTGGCGGAATCGACCCTGAAAAAAACAAGGGTGTATTTGATTTCAAAAACGGCACTGGTGCTCAAATAACCACCTATTTGGGCGAATGGGAAGCTGCGCATCCATCTTGGATTCGCCCAGTCATTAGTAGAATTATCTCAACAAAGGCCCAATAACCAGCACTTCTCGTGAATGTGCTCGTTACTACACCGTGAGAGTGAACTGCAATCCATGAGCGAACTCGCGACTTATTCCACCCAGGCAATTTTCTTTGCACTGGTTGCCGTAGTCGTCGTGTCCCGTTCGAAAAAGACAGACCTCTACCAATTTGCCCTTATTTCAATTTGGCTAATTGGGGTAATCGCAATTTATGCGCGTTATCGAGAAGGCCAGGTGCTCTTCTACTCCAACGATCAAGACTTTCATAAACTGATTATCGACTACTACATCCCTGTAGAAGGAATTCACCTCAACGCATTCTTCGGCCTTCGATACATACTGACAATTCCTGTCTATCTCGTGGCAAAACTTGGCTTTGATGCCATGTTGTTACTGAAGTTCATCCAACTTGTATTTTTACTCTTGTTGTATCGACAAGCAAAAATTTATTTAGCCCGCGGAGCGGTAGTTCTCCGCTTTTGGCACATCACATGTATCGCCGGCCCAATTACCGTATTCATGTCTTTGCTTTCTCTTCGAGACCTCATACTTGCCTATTTGGCAGTTGCATTTGTATTCAATGAATCAATACGTCTCAGAATCGCGGTACTTGCCTTAACACTTTGCCTTCGGCCGCACTTAGCTGTCGCACTTGCTTTCGGACTACTCGCTGCAGAAATATTCATAAGAGCAAAAAATACGAAACCGCTGTTCTATCTTTTAGCTTTTTCAATGATTTCATATGTTTTTGGGTGCTTGGTTTTCCCAATTGGGGCCTTTATTCAACATCATTCCGCTTTTGAAGGACCGTCTTCTGTTTTTTCGCAGCTGAAATTCTCGCGACTGGTCATTAACTTCGTTGGATTGCAGTTCTTGGCCTTGAATGATGAAAACGGATTGATTGTCGCACGATCAACGTTTTCGCTGCTTCTTTCCAGAATTGTGTTTTTTGACACTATTCTCATCCCGATTCTCTTTTTGAAATCAGCTGTATCAAGAATTTCATTTCAAACTAAAGAAAAAGTTTTGGTCTTAATGTCGTTCCTGTTCTTTTATGGTGTTGTCTCTCAGACAACTTGGAACTCAACTCGTCAGAACATTCCATTTCTTGCGTGCATGGGAGTTCTTTCTGTTGCGGACATTGAGCATTTTCGCCAAATCAAAGCCAAAGTTGCACCAAAACTGTTGATGGCGACTCGTTAACTCCATGACCAAGTTGCATTTTGTTGTAAATGAAGACTGGGCGTTTATCTCCCACTTTTTTGAGCGGGCAGTTGCGGCCCAATCTGCTGGGTACAACGTGGGAATCAGTGCACACTGTGGTGAAAAGCGAGTTGTGCTTGAAAGTTCAGGTTTTGTGATTTATCCACACAATATTTCACGAAGCGGAACCAACCCGCTCGTTGAAATTCGAAATCTTCTTGCAATGGTCAAGGTATTTCGAGCATCCAAACCCGACATCATCCACCTCATTGCGCTTAAGCCAATAGTCATCGGGGCAATCGCTGCTCGAATCTATGGAAAAGCTCAAGTTGTCTGTGCGCCAATTGGAATGGGTTACCTTTTTTCATCAAATGATCGAAAGGCGCGCTTGCTTCAGCCAATCGTCCGATTCGTTCTGCGTCGTCTGTTGAATTTCAAAAATACTCAAGTGATTATTGAGAATGAAGAAGACTGTGAGTCATTGGTCTCCGGCAATTTTGTAAAGACGTCAAACATCCAAGTAATCAAGGGGGCCGGCGTCGATCTCTCCTTGTATAAAGCGATCCCAGAAAACCTTGACGCCCAAGTAGTCACGATGTTTTCTCGGGTTCTTCGTGATAAAGGCGTTCTTGATTACGTCGAGGCCGCCAAGATAGTGCATCGTGAATTTCCGAACGCAGAATTTCAACTAGTTGGTGACTGTGACCTAGGTAATCCGACTTCATTTAGCGAAAGTGAAGTTCGTTCCTGGGAGTCTGCTGGCCCCATCAAGTGGCTTGGCTATCGAACTGATGTGCCTGAGTTGCTCGCGGCTTCAAACATTGTCTGTCTGCCCTCATACCGAGAAGGTTTGCCAAAGACCTTGATTGAGGCTTGTGCAGCACAGAGGGCAATCGTTGCCACAGATGTGACCGGGTGCCGTGAAGTAGTCACACACGGTTTGAACGGCTTTCTTGTCCCAGTGCGCAACCCCGAGAAATTGGCCGATGCTATTTCACAATTACTTGGCGACCAGGTACAGCGCACGGAATTTGCGAAAAATGGTCGAGCTCGGGCTGAAAACGAATTTGCGTCGCCTATTGTCATCGAACGAACCCTTGCCGTCTATAAGAAAGTGCTCAGCGTTTGACTACTCCAATTATCGCTGTCGCCCTCTTCCTAGCTTCAGCATTCACAACTAGGCATCTTGTTGCAAATTCGCTCCGTCTTTCAACACTGGACATACCGAATGAGCGAAGCTCCCACCGCTCCCCCACCCCCCGCGGTGGAGGAATTGCGTTTGTTGCGGCATCACTAATTGGTTTCCTTCTTTTATTACTCAATGACACTCTTGATCATGCTGATCTTTTTGCAATCTGTTGTGCGGGAGTAATCGTTGCAATTGCTGGTCATCTCGACGATCGACAGAAAATCTCAGGGGCCACAATCCGGCTCGTATTTCATGCAATCGGGGCAATCGTCCTCGTTGTCGCAATTGGGTTTCCTTCGCAGATTTCCGTTTTTGATCGAACTATCAACACAGGCATAATCGGCTCATTACTCGGCGTTGTTTATCTTGTGTGGCTACTTAATTTGTTCAACTTCATGGACGGAACAGACGGAATCGCAGCCAGCGAAGCAATTTTTGTATGTGTAGCAGGGGCAGCACTTAACTTCCAAGTTCTTTCGAACATCAATTTAAGTGCAGCAGCAATTATTCTCGCTGCCAGCACGTTCGGATTTCTTCTCTACAACTGGTCGCCAGCAAAAATATTCATGGGCGATGTTGGTAGTGGATTTTTGGGGATTGTTATTGGTGGGCTTTCACTCATGGCGGCCAAACAACAGCATGAGCTTTTATGGGTGTGGAGCATTTTGCTCGCAGTATTTGTAAGCGATGCAACGATTACGTTGATTCGTCGTTTAGCTCGGAAACAAAAGCCACATGTCGCTCACCGCAGTCACGCATATCAACACCTTGCAATTCGATTTAATTCACATGCGAAAGTCTCGCTAATCGTTCTTGCAATCAACGTTGTGTGGCTTCTGCCAATTGCATTCCTTGTTGCCGACAACCAATTACCAGGAACCACTGGTGTAGTAATTGCTTACGTTCCGCTTCTTGTTGCGGCGCTAATTCTTGGCGCTGGAAAAGATTCAGCGACTAACTAATTCGCGTTAAGCGAACGAGTGGAATTCGACGCTCGGTCTTCAGCTGATAGTTCGCAAAATCTGGCCAAATTCCCACCATCGTGTTCCATGCGGTCTCACGATCGGCATCTTCAGCCATGGTCTGTGCGTTTGCTTGAAATACTTCAGGTCCAACTTGCAGAGTCACTTCTTTGTTCGCAACAAGATTTTCGTACCACAGTGGATTTACTGGGTGCCCGCCCTTGGAGGCAACAATCACGTAGTCATCACCAATGCGTCCATAGATCAATGCCGTTCGGCGCAATGCTCCCGACTTACGTCCAGTCACGGTGAGCAACAGAGTCGGAACGCCCCTCCAGATATGGCCCTCTGCACCGTTCGTCTCTACGTATTGGCGAATGTGGTCAGCGACCCAGTCGCTAGGGCTATCAATGATTGTTGGCTCTGAGGTCATGGCCGCAGGCTAACGCCTAAATATGGCGTCTTCGAACACGAAATTTTCAAGATTACATACCGCGATCTTGTCTTTATCTACTCAAAGACTCATTCAAGCAAGGGCAAGAAATCCATGCCCGACATGACTTCAATCTTTTGGCCATCCAGTTGCAACTTAAAGGCCTTCTTCATTTTTGATGACATTGAAGCTCCCGGTGCCAGTCTGTGGGGATCTAAATCACCTACAACTAACAGCGATGTTTCTTTCGTGACATTTTCTTGTGGGATCCCACCGAAGTAGGCAACCCGATCCTGGGCTTTTGATCGAACTACGCCACTCGGTAAAGCACCTGTTAAAACAACGTGTTTGCCATACAAAAAATGATCGCTGCTTGCATCTGTCCGTGGTTCAGGTAACTCTCGTCGCGAGGATGACGGTCTTACTGTGGATCCATGCCAGTTTCCCTCACTAATCCTCCCCCAGCGCACATTGATAGATGTCAGCAATTCGTCTATTGAATTCTTGGAAGATCTACTGCAGAGCTGAAGCATTATCTCTGCTGCCGCCAGAGCATCTGATTTTGCATCGTGATGTTGTCCCATATCAACATTCAGCTCAGCAGCAACAAATGGCAAGGAATACGACGGAAGATTTAAGATTCGGCGAGAAGCAACAAGCGTGCATGAATAATCGAGAGTTGGCCAATCAGCAGCTGAAAGATCAAGTGCATCTCTAAGAACACCGATATCAAATGCTGCATTATGTGCAATCAATGGCAAGCCAGCAATATCACTTTCTAATGTTCGCCAAACTTCCAGAAACTCTGGCTCATCTTTAACGAGTTCCCAGTCAATTCCGTGAAGCCCAATATTGAATGCATCAAAGTCTTCAGGGCCATCGGCCCCAGGCGGTCGCATCAATCGAGAGTAAGCGTTGACAACCTTGCCATCATTTACGATCACCAGTCCAATAGCACAGGGAGAGCCGCGCAGAACATTTGCTGTTTCAAAGTCAACTGCAGCAAAATCTATCGACATATATTATTTTGCTTTCGCACTGCTCAAAACAAGTCGATCCACCAAAGTAGTTTCCGAGTTTCCCGCAAGATTATTTGTCGTGTTTATTGCACTAATAAATGAACAAATCGTTGGAAACTTAGAATCAATTTTGAAAATTGAGTCGCGATACTTCACATAACTAACAACAAGTTGTCTCGGAATCACTGACTTGTTGTCGACTAGCTCTCTATTTGCTTTCCCACTGTCAATGAGGGAATCAAGATAATCAAGCAATTCTTCGTTTCCGTATTCCAATTCTGCAATTTGATCAAACAAGTCCCCGTAGTCTGAGCCATTCGCAACCAGAACAGCCATCGTGTTAGCAACTGCGGCTTCTACACGCTTATTTTGAACCATTCCTTTTGCCGAAGGTCGCTTAATTGCCTGGCTTGGTACTTCCAAATTCGGAAACTGCTTTTGCAACTTCATGAACAGTTCAATTACTTCGTTTTGAGTTCGAGTTGGTTCATGAGACCAAGCAATTGCATTGCCTTGTCGGTTGGTCTGCTTGGAAACCTCATTGTTCAACAATTCATGAACATATACAAGAAACTTTCGTAAAACTTTGTAATCCCAATACGCGACATCCGCATTGTCGGCCGTGATGTGCGTTTCGGTTATTCGGTCCTCATCTAACGACTCAGCATCGTCGTTAGAAATACCAATTTCTTGACGATCCGCCATCCCAATTGCATCACGAACAACGTTGTGGAGCGTATACGTTGCTTTGCTTTTCTCCAGCGGAGCAAGTGGGGCAAACCCGGTTTCTTGTATTTTGGTAATTAGAAGTCCAAAAAAGTCCATTGATCTAACTGTACTTAGTCTGTCTCATAAGGTTTACGGTGATTTGAGCCACGAAAACCGACCATCTGCTCACATTGTTATTCCTTTCAATCTGACTTTTGATTGATTTAGATTTTCGTCCTTCTGAAGATTTGCCCGACACCGCCTGAGGGTTGCGCCTTAGTCAAAATTCATCCTTTGATTTGCCATTGAATTGGCTTTCTTTATCCCTCCATATAGCGGTCACTTTGCTTGCCAGATATAGCCCGTAGCCTTGGGAGAGTGAATAACCCAGCCACCGCTCAGCCGCCCGCAGTCCTGCCCGCAGCTAATGACGCATGCTGGTGTGGCAGTGGCCGCAAGTACAAGCGGTGCCACAAAACAACAGAAGGTCGCATAGAACCAGGCACGATCAGCCCGATGCTTACCGTTCCTGCACACATTGTGAAGCCGCCGTACGCAGAGACGGGCAAGGTCACGCGTTGGCAAGAGTCTGCAGTGAAGTCACCTGAAATTATCGAGCGCATGCGCATTGCCTGTTCTGCTGCTGCAGAAGTTTTGCGCCTTGCTGGAGAATTTGTTCGACCAGGAATTACCACCGATGAAATTGATGTATACGTGCACAACTTGTGTATTGAGCGCGGCGCATACCCGAGCCCATTGAATTATTCGGGTTACCCAAAGAGTGTGTGCACCTCAGTGAACGAAGTGATCTGTCATGGAATTCCCGACTCTCGAGTGCTACAAGAAGGCGACATCATTAATCTTGATGTCACTACATATATGAATGGCGTGCATGGCGACACCAATGCAACGTTTGCAGTTGGCGAAATTGATAAAGAGAATCGCGACCTCATTGCCATTACTGAAGAATGCACTTGGCGAGGAATTGAAGCCGTTGTTCCCGGTCGCCCATTGAGCGATATTGGCAAAGCCATTGAAACCCGTGCAAAACAAGACCAAATGGGCGTCATTCGGGCCTTTATTGGCCACGGAATTGGTGAGCAGTTCCACACCGATATTCAGGTGTTGCACTATTACGACAAGAGCAACAACACCATCATGCGTCCTGGAATGACCTTCACGATTGAGCCGATGATTTCACTTGGTACTTATCAGCACCGCATGTGGAAAGACGACTGGACTGCAGTGACTGCAGACGGCAAGCGGACTGCACAGTTTGAACACACTGTGTTGGTCACCGATACTGGTGTTGATGTTTTGACTGGTGGCAATGGCGCCGCCTCCCCGTTTGCCCCTTGGAACCGTTAACACTTTCTAGGAAACACTTTCATGATTGACGCCATTGACGTAGACCGATACCTGCGATTTGATCGCCACGATTGGGCCGAGCTTCGTGCGCAAACACCACTCACGCTGCATGAACGAGACCTTGAAGCACTTCGCGGAATTAACGACCGCATTGACCTCGAAGAAGTAGTTGCCGTCTATTTGCCTCTCACTCGCCTCTTGAACTTGTATGTGAGTGCAACCCAAAACTTGCATCGCGTGTCGGCAACCTTCTTGGGCGCCATTGCGCCAAAGATGCCATACGTCATTGGCATTGCGGGCAGTGTTGCGGTTGGAAAAAGCACTTCTGCCCGTATTTTGCAGGCATTGCTTACTCGCTGGCCAGAGCACCCACGCGTTGAGCTGATTACTACCGATGGATTCCTTCACCCCAATGCCGTATTGAACGAGCGCGGGATTATGAACCGAAAGGGTTTCCCAGAAAGCTACGACACCAAGCGCCTCGTACAGTTTTTGCGTGAAGTGAAGGCCGGCTCAAGCGAAGTTGCTGCGCCTGTGTATAGCCACGTGGTGTACGACATTGTTCAAGGCGACAGCGTGGTCATTCATCGACCGGACATTTTGATCGTTGAAGGACTGAACGTGTTGCAAGTCGGTTCCGAGTCAGCCGAATTCGTAAGTGACTACTTTGACTTCTCCATTTACATTGATGCCAACGAACAAGATGTTGAGAATTGGTACGTAGAGCGCTTCTTCGCACTACGTCAAACCGTGTTTCAAAACCCAGAGAGTTTCTTCAACAACTTCGCTGCACTGAGCGACGATGAAGCCGAAGCAATGGCTCGTGGAATTTGGAAAGAAATTAACGGCAAGAACTTGCGCGAAAACATTGCGCCAACTCGTTCGCGTGCATCGCTCGTCATGCAAAAAGGCGCTGATCACCGAGTGACTGAAGTACACCTCAGAAAGCTGTAGATACTGGCTATTTGCGCAGTTGCGCCAACCACTCAGGCACCAAGCTGAGCGTTTCCAGTTCCACATAACGATCGGTGTTTGCCGTTGGGTGTTCGGCATGATCGAGTTCCCACAAAATCTCGTATGGCACGTAAACACCAAACCCACCAATGGCAAGCACGGGAAGAATGTCGCTCTTCATGGAGTTTCCCACCATGCAAAAACTCTGCGGGTTGATGTCGAGGCTCTTCAACACATGGGCATAGGTGGCTGGGTCTTTTTCCAACACGATTTCAACGTGTTCGAAATGATGGCTTAAGCCACTGGTTTCAACTTTTCGTGTTTGGTGAGCAAGATCACCTTTAGTAATCAAAATCGTGCGAAATTGAGCACTCACTTGAGCGAGTACCTCTGCGACTCCCTCAAACACGCGAACGGGTTCGGTGAGGTGCTCGCGAACTCCGTGCAAAATCTTTTGTAATTCAAACGCAGGTATTTCCCCATTTGACAGTGTGATTGCTGCTTCCATTGCAGACAAACCAAACGACTTCACCCCGTAGCCGAACGCATCAATGTTTTTGCGTTCGGTGGCAACCAGTGCTGCTTTTATGTCGACACCTACTGGAACATATGGAGTGAGCGTTTCGACAAACTGTGTTTCGTATTTGCGGAATGAATCTTCGCTAAACCACAGCGTGTCGTCGGCATCAAATGCAACAACGTCAAACATGGTCAGCGATGCAATGCATTCAAATAGTTGTACACCGTGATTCGCGAAACCTTCATTGCATCGGCAACATCTTCAACCGCACGACGCAGAATGAACGCACCTTGTTCGTCAAGCAGACGGATGGCCTTTTGTTTGTCATTGCGCGAAAGTTCTGACAATTTGCTTCCCAGTTCGCGCTCAACGATTTCAATGATTCGATCAAGTGCTCCATGTAGAGGCGGCAACCTGATTCCAGCAATGACCGCACCCTCCCACTTCAGTTCAATGTCTCCTGCGGCCAGGTTTTCATTAGCAACCAACGATGCACCAACTGCATCAATGAGCGGCCCTGCTGCAATAACCACTGGGTGATCGTGGGGAACGGTCATGCCTGTGAGTCCTCGATGGACCCAACGTCAACACTGACAAAGGTTGCGCCGTTTGCATATGCAGCGCGCATGAGGTCGGCTACAGCTTCAGGTAATTCCGATTTAGGGACGGAAAACGATGAACCAAACGGTCCGAATTCAACAATCAGCCCGCGCTTTTCGACCGCGGCAACTGCTGCTGTCACATGCGCCCCGGGAGCGCCTTCGATGAATGGTTCAATGGTGAATTCCACGGTCAGCATGCACCCATCGTAAACAATTCGGCTTCGTTGCGTACCATTGCCCTATGGCCACAACACCACTTTCACAGCCCGCAATTGAGCGCCACGGCAACGCAACTGGCGTTCAACAACAAGCCGCAGGAATGCTCGAGTACGCGCGTTCCATTCGTCGCGACCTCCACGTGTGGCCAGAAATTGGTCTTGATCTTCCGAAAACTCGTGAACGCGTTTTGGAAGCACTCGATGGACTTCCACTCGACATCACTCTGCACAAAACAACAAGCGGCATCGCCGCAATGTTGACCGGCGACAAGCCGGGCCCAACAGTGATGTTGCGCGGTGACATGGATGCATTGCCAATGCCGGAAGACACTGGTCTTGATTTTGCATCAAAGGTTGACAATGTGATGCACGCATGTGGCCACGACACGCACGTTGCCATGCTCGCTGGTGCAGCAAAAATGCTCAGCGAACGCAAAGCAACACTTCCTGGTCGAGTGTTGTTTATGTTTCAACCGGGCGAAGAAGGTTACGGCGGTGCCGAGTACATGCTTGACGAAGGCATTCTTGATGTTGGACCGAATCGAGATGGAAGCGAATCACCGCTTACAGCCGCATATGCATTACACATCACGTCTTCGTTGCCTGCCGGATTCATTGGCACCAAGGGCGGCCCCATCATGGCATCAAGTGATGTATTGCGCATTGAAGTGAAAGGCAAAGGTGGTCACGCATCGGAACCATTCCGCACACTTGACCCCGTTCCAGTTGCCTGCGAAATCGTGACCGCACTGCAAGCATTTGTTACTCGTCGAATTGAAATTTGGGACCCAGCAGTAATCACGGTCACCAAACTGATTGCAGGAACTGCAACAAACGTAATTCCTGAAGTTGCTCGAGTTGAAGGAACGATTCGCGCGATGAGTGCAGCAACCCGAAAGAAAGTGCACGATGGCATTAAGCGCGTTGCAGAAGGCATTGCCGCTGCACACGATATGGAAGCAACCGTTGAAGTTGAACTTGGTTATCCAGTAACGGTGAACGACGGACCATCTGCAGATTTCGCACTCGACGTTGCTGAAGCAATCGTGGGTAGCAATGCGGCACTGCGAATGCCACACGCAGTGATGGGTGCTGAAGATTTCAGTTACGTGTTGGAAAAGAAGCCTGGTGCAATGGTGTTCCTCGGTGGCACGCCACACGACAAAGACTTCCGCACTGCAGCACCAAACCACTCCAACCGCGTGATGTTTGAAGAAGACGCAATGATCACCGGCATGTCGGTGTACTCATCACTTGCTCTTCGCACTCTTGGCGTCACCCTTGACTAGAGGCACAAACACCCAACCAACAGGGGGCAAACGGCCCCTTGACGGCATTCGAGTACTCGATTTCACCCGTGTGCTTTCTGGGCCTCATGCCACGCGCATGCTGTCTGATTTAGGCGCAGAAGTCATCAAAGTGGAGCCGCCTGAAGGCGACCTCACACGATTTGCCCAGCCTCGCGTGAATTCACTGTCGAGTTATTTCATTCAGCAAAACATCGGCAAACAAAACATTTCGCTCGACTTGTCGAAGCCCGAAGCTTCAGCACTCATCATGCGTCTCATTCCATTTTGCGATGTTGTGGTGGAAAACTTTCGTCCAGGCGTCATGAGCCGACTCGGTCTCAGTACTGAACGCATGATGGAAGCGAACAGTCGGCTTATCGTCGCCTCAATTAGTGGTTACGGAGCAACTGGTCCGTGGCAAAGTCGTCGCGCATATGCACCGGTAGTAAATGCAGAAACTGGAATTACGAAACACCAAGGTGATGCGCAACGACGTGCACATGCAAACGACCCGCATAGTCATGGCGATGTGTACACCGCACTTGAAGCATCTGCTGCAATTCTTGCTGCGCTGTATCAACGCGAACACACAGGTGTTGGTCAATACATCGATATCTCCATGGCGGAAACCATGTTGTATGTAAACGAACACGCGCACAATCAACTGTGGGACAAACCAGTTCCACCTGGATCCATTCGTTCGTTTCAACCGGCCGACTACCCCGTGCTCACCGTTGCCGATGGTTCACAAGTTGTTGTTAGCGGTCATCCCGCCGAACGTGGAACGTTTGACTATTTCGTTGCAGCAATGGAACAACCTCACCTATTGAACGATCCTCGCTTCACTGACATTCCTGAACGACTCGAAAACTTTGCAGCCCTCATGGATTTGTTACGTGCATGGGCGCTTACTGTTCCCGACACCGACGAAATTGAACGGCGCTTGGCAAAGAATCAATTGGCTGTTGGTCGACTGCGCAGTGTTGCGGAAGTTGCCGCTACCGATTGGGCTGCCGAACGTAATGCGATTATTGATGTGAGCGACAGAGGCAACTCAACGGTGCGCATCCCAAACAGTCCATGGCATTTTTCGGGATCGGATACCACCACACAAGGCATCGTGAAATACCGCGGCGAAGACAACCACCATGTGTTTCACGACATTGCCGGCATCGACATGGCAGAAATTACTCGGTGTGAATTGACTGGGGTATTGCTTAGTCGCGGGCCATCTGCTCGCTAATTAGCGACCTGAGTGGCCAAAGCCGCCGCCACGATCGAACCCGCTTAGTTCAGTAACTTCGGTCCACGTCACATTGTCGTAACGAGAAATAATTAACTGCGCCACGCGATCTCCGCGTTTCACTTCGTAATCATGTTCGGGGTCGGTGTTGATCATGACCACTTTCAATTCACCTCGATAACCACTATCAATAATTCCTGGTGTGTTCACCAAGGTGATGCCGTGTTTCAATGCAAGACCACTGCGCGGAACTGCAAGACCCATGTATCCGTGTGGAATTGCAACTGCCACACCAGTTGGCATCAGCAACCTGCCACCACGTGCAGGAATAACTGCGTCTTCGCGCGCATACAAATCGAGCCCAGCATCACCAAGATGTGCTGGCACAGGCAACGGCAGATCAGGATCTAACCGTTGGATCTGGACACCAATCTCGCTTTTAGACATTGCACGAGATTACGCCTAGATTGCATGGCGTGCTGGTGTGGATGGACCTCGAAATGACAGGCTTAGAGCCTGAAACCGACGTCATCGTGGAAATTGCCACCCTCATTACCGACGACGACCTGAACATCATTGCCGAAGGCCCTGATCTGGTCATTCACCAATCCGACGAAGTGCTTGCCCGGATGAACCAAGTTGTGGTTGACATGCACACAAAATCGGGTTTGCTTGAAGCCATCAAATCCAGCACGGTCACGCTGGAAGAAGCTGGCGCGGCAACGCTTGAATTCATTCGTCAACACATTCCAGAGGCGCGCACTATTCCGTTGTGCGGAAACTCCATCGGAACCGATCGTCGCTTCCTCGCAAAGTACCTTCCCGAGATCGAAAACTATTTGCACTACCGATCAGTTGACGTTTCAACAATTAAGGAACTCGCTCGTCGCTGGTATCCAAAACTTGGTTCTGATCGTCCGAATAAGGGTGGAACACATCGAGCATTAGACGACATTCGCGCGAGCGTGAATGAGTTGGCGTTTTACCGTGAACGTGTGTTCACTCCGCTAAAACCTGAGTAGCCCCACTACTGTGGACTGCGATGTCCAAGCCAGCGTTCACCAAGCAGGAACAAGTTCCAGCAACGGATGAAATCACCGAAGTCGCGGCCGGCATTTACCGAACCCAGTTACCCATCGATATGCCCGGCCTTGGCCACGTGAATATGTACGTACTGGAAGACGAACGGGGCGTTGCCGTAGTCGACCCCGGATTGCCTGGAAAGGCCAACTGGAAGGCTATAAACGCCCGTTTACAGGCCTTAGGAGTGCCTCTGAAGCGCGTCCACTCCATTGTGGTCACCCACAGCCATCCCGACCATTTCGGGGGTGCCGCCCGCCTTCGCGCAGCCACGGGAGCCGACATTATTACTCACCAAAGCTTCCGCCTGTGGTTCGACCCAAACGAACCCGACGATGTGGACGTGGAAATTGCGGCACGGCACAAACGAGGAACAGGTGAAACACCATGGGGCGGACCTGGGTACCAACTGCCATTGCGTCGCAAAATGTATTACAACGCATTTCGCGTATTGCCACAACTGTTTAAAGTTCCACAACCCACTGTGCGACTTGCTGAAGGCGAATACATTTCGCTTGCACGACGTAAGTGGATGGCCATTCACACTCCTGGCCATACCGAAGATCACTTGTGTTTATTCGATGCAGACACTGGCGTCATGTTGTGTGGCGATCATGTGTTGCCAACCATTACTCCACACATTTCTGGCATGAGCAAATACCCCGATCCGCTTGAGGGTTTCTTCAACTCACTCGACAAAGTTGGTGCGTTTGGATCACAGGTTGGCATTTGTTTGCCTGCGCATGGAAAACCTTTCGCCGACATTGCAACTCGATGCGAGCAAATCAAAGAACACCATCAAGGTCGACTCGAAAAGTTGCGCACATCCGCAGCGGAACTGGACCGGCCAGCAACGGTGACTGAATTTTCTGGTCACTTGTTTTCGCCGCGAGCACAAGGCACCATGGCAGACAGCGAAACATTTGCGCACCTCGAGCACTTGCGTATTGCTGGTGAGTTTTCGTATACGGTTCGCGATGGTGTTCGCGAATACGTTCGCGTCTCGTAGTTACTGAGGCAACTTCACCAGTTGCGTCACTGCAGCAACCTCATCGCCACCGAGAACATGGCGAATGATCACACGCTCATCAATGTGCTGCGTCACCAATCGAATGTCATTGCCTGGGTCCACTGACAGATGATGTTCAACTACCGCATGCATTGGCGCGCGTAGCTCGCCATGCTTTGACAAATATTCCTCAGCGGCAATCCAGTATGAAGCGTTATTCATGTGCCCAACTGCATCCATGTCTGCAAATCGAACAGGCCATGACTCACTCGTTGCATCAAGTGCAGTTAACTCGGGGAGCGATTTTCCGACAACAAAATTAGAGCGCACTTTTCTTCCGCCACTCGATTCTGCAATTAATGGAATAAAGCCTTCGGGAAGTGGCTCTGGTTTCAGTGTTTCCATGTTCACGTGCACCCACAGCGCAGCAGTTTCAATGCGCGCACCATCTGATCCAACAATGTGCGTGCGGCGTTCCGCCCAGTGCGACCCATACCCACCGCACCAGGTGGTGAGCGAAATATCGGTCATGTACGTAGGAAATTGATACACCCACATCTCGGTGCGACGCACTACCCAACCATGAATGTCTGGGTAATTGCCGTCCACGGCATCGTCGTTGGCGATGTCTTGTAAATACCGAGCAGTGGCATCCAGGCGGAGTCGACCCTTCGGGGTGACATCACCCAATCGCACACGACGACTGGTGGAAAACGTCCTGCCCACCTGCGGCAAAGGTACGGGTTCTTGAGGCCTCCACATGCTCTCTGACCCTATCCAGCATTGGACTTGGTGGCACTTGCGTTAAATCGCTTGCTATTTGCAATTTGGCATGATTGGCTACAAGTCCATGTTGTTACGCAATCTCGCTTCA
>CANIHL010000007.1 GCA_947467375.1 Acidimicrobiaceae bacterium
AACCGAACTATGACCACCTTTTTCGCACAGTGGGCGTGGCGGGGTGCCGAGCACGCTGTAGCCAATGTTCGCATCACGGTGTCGAACGGTGTCATCAGCGCGGTTGAAGACAATGCCACGAAGCAAGACGGCGATGTTGCCATTGCTGGTGTGGTGATGCCAGGGCTAGTGAATGCGCATAGTCACGCGTTCCACCGAGCATTGCGCGGCCGAACACATGGAGGCACTGGCGATTTCTGGTCGTGGCGCACACCGATGTATGAAATAGCAAATCGCTTAACACCCGATTCGTATCGCGAACTTGCCACCATGACGTTTGCCGAAATGGCATTGTCGGGAATTACTGGAGTGGGCGAGTTTCACTACATTCACCACAACACGGATGGCACGAAATATAAGAACCCGAATGAGATGGGCCTTTCAATGGTGCAGGCTGCACAACGCGCGGGAATTCGCATTGCGTTGCTCGATGTCGCGTACCTGCATGCAGCACTCGACAAGCCAGAACCACTTGCGGAGCAGAAACGATTCTCGGACGGCAACATTGACGCCTGGCTTGATCGCGTGGATGCACTTGGTGAAGGTGGTGAGGGTTGGACCGTTGGTATGGCACCGCACAGTGTGCGCGCAGTGCACCCGCGTGAACTTGAAGAAGTAGTTGCTAACCGCCACGGCAAAGTGGTGCACCTACATGTTTCCGAACAGCCTGCAGAAAATGCAGCGTGTGTTGCGGCAACAGGGATGACGCCGACGCAAGTGCTTGACAACGTTGGTCTGCTTGGCCCGCACATGACTGCAGTACACGCAACGCATCTCACCGACACCGACATTGCATTGCTGGGAAGTTCGCATACATGCGTGTGCTTGTGTCCAACAACAGAGCGCGACCTTGCTGACGGCGTTGGTCCTGCTGCAGCGCTTCGCGATGCGGGAGCAACGTTGTCGCTTGGCACCGACTCGAATGCGTTCATCGACATGTTTGAAGAAACGCGCGCCATTGAAACCGACGAACGATTGGTCACCGGTAAGCGCGGACTGCACACGCCAAGCTCGTTGCTTGCCGCCGCTACTTCAGTGGGCGCTACTTCGCTTGGCTGGGGAACTCATGGCATTCAGGTAGGCGCTCCAGCGGATTTCATTGCGCTATCGCTCGATTCGGTTCGCCTTGCCTCCTTCGATGGCGCCAATGGGGCAGCACACATTGTGCATTCGGCAGCGCCAAGCGATGTTCGCGACGTGTGGGTGGGTGGCAAACAAGTGGTGGCCAACTTCCAGCACGTAGAAATTGGCGATGTCGTTGCAGGGCTTCGCAACGCAATTGCCGCTGTAGTTACACTGTAAGCACTATGGCTATTCTCCCAATTGCAACTGTTGGTCACCCGGAACTGAAAATTGTCGCGAAAGAAGTAACTCGCGAGGAGCTTGCATCGGCAGAGGTGCAGCAATTCATTGATGACTTGATCGAAACGATGCGGCACGCCAATGGTGCTGGTCTTGCGGCAACGCAGGTGCTTCGCCATCAGCGCATTTGTGCTGTTGAAGTAGAGAACAACCCGCGCTACCCATACAAGCCGCGTGTACCACTGACCGTTTTGGTGAACCCAGTTGTCACGTTCCTCGATGACGACAAGTTCGACAACATGGAAGGCTGTTTGTCAGTTCCAGGAATTCGTGGGCAGGTTGCACGCAACACTCGCATTCATGTGAAGGCATGGGACCGCAATGGAAACGACATTGACGCCGAAGTTCGTGGCCTTACGGCTTGCACCTACCAGCACGAGTTCGATCACCTGGACGGTTTGTTGTTCCTCGACAAAGTGACCGACACAGGCACACTGACCACATGGGATTCGTTTAACCAGTTTCACCACGACGCATTCGTTGCGCGTGCAAAAGCGCTGGTTGCTAAACACGGTTCGTAATGTTTGCACTGACCGGTATCGGTCATTTGGTAACAAACGACGAAACGGTTGGCCAAGGAAAACTTGGCGTACTGCATGATGCGGCATTGGTTGGTGACAATGCTGGAAACATTTCGTGGGTTGGCAAGCAATCTGAATTAGCAAGTCATTTTGACGGCAAGCCAACTGATGTTGGTAGCCGTGCTGTTATTCCGGGTTTTGTTGATAGCCACACGCATTTGGTGTTTGCGGGTGACCGTGCACTCGAGTTTGAATCGCGCATGCAGGGCAAGCCCTATGCAGCTGGCGGTATCAAGACCACCATGGCAGCAACCCGTGCAGTATCCGACGATGTGCTTGCCGCAAACGTTGCGCGGTTGGCAAGTGAGGCACTTGCTTCGGGAACCACCACGCTCGAGGTGAAATCGGGCTACGGCTTGTCGGTGCGCGACGAAGCGCGTTCGCTAGTGGCTGCAAAAACCGCAACTTCGGAAACCACGTTTTTGGGCGCCCACGTTGTTCCGCCTGACACGAATGCCGACGATTATGTGGCTTTGGTGCAAGGCGAAATGCTGGACGCCTGTAAGGGCAACGCCAAGTGGATTGACGTGTTCTGTGACCGTGGTGCGTTCGATGTTGACCAAGCTCGTGCAATTCTGCAAAGCGGCGCAGCCGCTGGTTTGGGCACGCGCATTCATGCCAATCAGTTACAACAGGGCGGAGGAGTGCAACTTGGTGTTGAACTAGGCGTTGCATCGTGCGATCACTGCACACACCTTTCACATCAAGACATTGACTCGCTTTCTGGCGCTAGTGCAACCACTGTGGCAACACTGCTACCAACTGCAGAACTGTGCACGCGCTCGCCATTTCCCGATGCGCGCAAACTGATTGATTCCGGCGTCACAGTTGCATTGGCGTCAGACTGCAACCCTGGTTCGTCATATACATCGTCCATGCCGCTGGTAGTTGCTCTCGCAGTAATCAACATGGGCATGACCTGCGATGAAGCATTGTGGTCGGCAACTGCTGGCGGCGCGCAAGCATTACGCCGAAGCGATGTAGGAAACCTGCGCGTTGGCTCGCGAGCCGACATGGTGGTGCTCGACGCGCAAAGCCATATTCACTTGGCCTACCGGCCAGGTGTTCAGCAGGTGCGTGCTGTTATCCGCGGCGGGAAAACCGTCGTCGGGTCTTTGTAGACGACGGCGAAAGCACTTCGCGAATGCGACGACCCCAGTTAATTGACTCCGTCGACACACCCTGATCTTTAATTTCGCTGCGTTGGCGATCGAGCTCAATTGCAATGTCTGCCAAATTCTTGGGTAGTTGCTCGGCAATCGTGTTGCGCAAATGCGAGGCAAGCGCTGGGCTTTTTCCCTCTGTTGATACTGCAACGATCACATTGCCATCGCGATGCGTTGCCGCAAGATAGAACGAGCAACGCTCTGGGTCGTCCGCAGAGTTCACCCATGTGCCGCGTGCGTTTCCTTCGTCGTAGATGAGTTGATCAACAGCATGGTTTCCTGTTGCAGTGATAACTAATTGGAAACCTTCGGTGTCGCCAGCCTCGTACGTTCGTTGCACCAACGTGGCGTTCGGCATGGTTGAGAACTCTTCGTAGAAATCGGGGGAGATGACGGTGACATGTGCGCCTTCATCGGCGAGTGCCTTAGCCTTGCGATAGGCGATGCGACCGCCACCAACGACAAGAGCCTTACGTCCGGTGAGATCCAAAATGATGGGAAGCATTATCTGCTGGTTGTAATCAGATCGTGCACGGTGTTCGGGTCACGAAGATCGAGCCCAGCAGTTTCGCCAATCACGATGATGCTTGGTGCTTGTGCCTCTGCGAGGTGCGCTTCGGCAAGCGTGAGGCGCGAAATGGTTTGGTCTGCGCGTGTGCCGTTATGAATGATGGCTACAGGAGTAGATGGGTTCATGCCTGCGTTGAGCAGATCTGCAGAAATCTTTGGCAAGTTTGCGGTACCCATAAGCACCACCAGCGTTGCGCCAGTTTTGGCATGTGCCGACCAATCAACGCTTTCATTTGGGTCTTCGCAATGTCCTGTAACCACAGTGACCGCGCGTGCAATACGTCTATGAGTAACAGGAATACCGGCAATTGCAGGAACGGAAAACGCAGATGAAATACCTGGAACGATTTCAAAAGAGACGCCCGCGTTAATGAGAGCTTCGGCTTCTTCGCCGCCGCGACCAAATACGAATGGGTCACCACCTTTTAGGCGTACTACGTGTTGATGGTTGCGACCAAGCGTGACGAGGAGTTCGTTAATGAGGGCTTGTGTATGGCTGCCGCCTGCGCGTTTGCCAACGTCGATTCGTTCTGCATGTTCGGGAATGAGCGCCATGATCTCATCGGAAACCAAACGGTCGTGAACGACAACTTGTGCAAATGAAATGAGGCGATGAGCTTTAACGGTAAGTAGGTCTGCACTACCCGGACCTGCACCAACAAGAAACACGGTCATACGGTTGCCTTTGCATGTAATCCGCATTCGGTTTTTTCTGTTCCAGCCCAACGACCAGAGCGAGCATCGCCGTCAACTGCTGCAGGACGCGTGCATGGCCAGCAACCAATGGAGGTGTAACCCTGACTGGTGAGTGGGTGCTCGTTCAGTCCGTGAATTTCCAAGTACTTGTTGTAGTCGCTCTGTGTCAAGTTTGCGAGTGGATTCACTTTGATGACATCGCGCAGCATGTCGTGACTCACCAATGGCGTATTTGCGCGACTCGTTGAATCATCGCGACGCAAACCTGTAATCCATGCTGACTTATTTGCAAGAGCGTGTTCGAGAGGCGCAACTTTGCGAATCGCACAGCATGCATCGGTGTCGCGTTGCCATAAGTCGTCGGGAAGAACAGTTTCGGCTGGAGCAATGACTTCGAGGTTGCCCGCAGTTTGTTCTGCAAGTACTTTTGCGTACCACAGAGTTTGTGCAAACAAGTATTGGGTATCAATCAGCGTCACTGTTGAACCCTTGACTGTTGACCAGGTCATGTGCGCAAGCACGGGGTCACCAAAACTTGAGGTGACCACAAGGTCTGCGCCAAATGTTCCATGTGCCCAAGCAATGATGTCTTGCGGCGACCACGATTCAAACTGTTTCGTGATGGTGGCAACATTGCCGGCAGAGAGTGGTAACTCTTGCATCAGACTGCGCACTCCGAGTCGCCAACTTCTGAAACGAATGGACCGGTTTCGCCGTAGTCCACGAAGAAGTCAGCGTTTTCTTCTGGAGTTGGGAAGTGATCGAGGTCTGCAAGGCCAACTGCAACGGCTGAAGCACCGCCAGAGCGGTCCATCCATGCACGGAAGGTTTCGCCTGCTGAACGCTCTTCTGCGAAACGACGAACCACGCGGGTAACAGCCTGTGGTGCAGCCTTTGCGGGAACGCGTAGTGCCTTTTCACCAAAGAAGATCTGCTCTTCGCCAACATAACCACCAAGCAACATTTGGTATCCAGGTGCAGCCTGACCGTGTGCGCGACGCTCGGCACCGAAGAACCCGATGTCGCTGGCGTGGTGCTGGCCGCAACTATTGGTGCAACCGGAAATGTTGATACGTACGCCACCAACTTCGGCAAGCCCTTCTTCTTCAAGTGCTTCGCCAATTGCTTTAGCCAAACCGCGTGACTGGGTGACTGCAATGTTGCAGGTATCGGCACCTGGGCAAGCAACAACGTCGCGTGCAAGCTCTGCACCTGGGCGTGCCATGCCAATGACTTCTAGAGCTTTGTACAGAAATTCCAGTTGGTCTTCGGTGAGTGCGCGGAACACCACATTCTGACGGTTGGTCAAACGCACATCGGCATTCAAGTCACGCTGAATTTTTGCCAAGGCTCTGAACTGATCTGCCGTGATGTCGCCAAGTGCTGCGTAAGCAATTGCCGAAACAGAACCATTAGCTGTTCCACGAATAACACTGGTTTGCACCCAGCGCTTAAACGGATCATTCGATTTCAAATCAACGCGTACGCCTTGGCCAACTTGTGAAATTTCACCACTGGTTGCAGCGCCTGCTGCCTTGTCGCCAACAGAAACAACTTCTGGTGGAATTCCACCTGGCCATGACGACGAAGCGGGGAGTGTGTGACGCACTTTGATCACGCGACGACGAACTTCGTCGATACCAAGTTGATCAACAACCCACTTCAAACGTGCACGTAGTTTGTTGTCGCGGTTACCTGTTTGGTCGAATACGCGAAGCGTTGCCTCAATCGTTGGCAACAAATCTTCGCGTGAAGTGAAGTCTTCAAGTGCAAGCGCTGGGTGTGGTGTTGCGCCAAGACCACCAGCGATATACACGCGGAAGCCCGGCTCAACAGTTCCATCTTCGTTGGTGCGTGTGGTTGCAACAACACCGAAGTCGTTGAACATTGCTTGACCGCAATCGGTTGAGCAGCCAGAGAAGTTGACTTTGAATTTGCGTGGCAAGCGCTGACCAATTGGGTTGCGCACGAAGTGGCGGAACGTAGCTTCGGCCCACGGTGTAACGTCAAGTTTTTCGTGAGGGCATGCACCTGCAAGGTGGCAAGCCATTACGTTGCGCACGGTGTCGCCGCATGCTTCGCGCGAGGTTAAACCAACTTCGGCAATTTCGCGGAGGAGTGCTGGCATCTTCGTGAGTTCAACAAAGTGAAACTGAATGTTCTGGCGAGTGGTTATGTGGCCCCAACCACGTGAGTATTCGGTGGACAGCTTTGCCATAAGTTCAAGCTGCTCTGGCGTAATCGTTCCTGCAGGCAACTTGATGCGCACCATTTGGTTGGTGCCACCTTGGCGCTGTCCATACACACCGTTGTTCAAACGAATAACGCGGAAAACATCTTCGGCAATCTCGCCAGCGAGGTATTGACCGATGGCCACCTCAAAGCGCTCGATGTCGGCCTGCTGTTCTTTGTACAGGCTTCGTGTTTGCGAGATTACCGGTGCGATTCCCATGGTTTCCCCTTGTTGACCTGTATTTGAGCCATTTGGCTAAATACGACTAATAAGGTCAACTTTATCGGGAATTGACGTATTGGGCAATTGCAGCCCCAGATTATTGGCCGGGATCTTGCCCAATCTCACGAAGGCCATCATGCAGCGCCTTGCGCAGGCGTCGAGCCATATCTGGGGAGAAATGACCGACCATGCCTTCTCCTGGGTGGCCAATTTCGTCGACGGTCAGCACAATGCGTGGTTCGGCGTCGTCGTAATCATCGCTCACAGCCACACCCCATGAAATGAGCTTGGCGTCTTCGTCGCCTGCCGGAAGGTCGCTTGGCTGAAACGGGTAGTCATCAATCGATCTGCGCATGAGGCAAGTCTGACAGATTGTCGATTAGGCGATGTACTTCACTCCAAGCAATGAAACGGTGGCAATGCAAGCCCACGATGTAAGAGCGAGTAGCAGAGGGCGTCCGCCGACTTTTAGTAACTCACGAATTTTCACTTCTGATCCAAGGCCTACAAGTGCAGCTGCAAGTGCCCATTGTTCAATCTTTTTCAATGGGGACAACCATTCGTCAGGAATTACTCCTACCGTGCGCAACACCACCATGGCGATAAACCCAACTACGAAGAGAGGAACAATTGGCGCTTTTCGGCCGGGGAAACGCGGCGTAATTCCAGCGTTGGGTCGCTGGATCCACACGCTGATGACTCCGATGAGCGGCGCAAGCAGAAGCACTCGAGAGAGTTTCACTACGGTTGCTGAATGAACAGCGTCATTCCCGCCAGTAGATGCGGTGGCGATGACTTGAGCAACATCGTGCACGCTGGCGCCCACCCAGGCTCCAAAGAAATGCGGGTCGCTTAGCCCGACAACATTGCGCAGCAGTGGCAATACTGCAATTGCCAGGCTGCCACACAGCGTGACAAGAGCAATTGCGTATGCGACTTCTTCTTCGTCGGCATCAACAACACCGTCTACGGCAGCCACTGCTGATGCGCCGCAAATCGAGAATCCAGTAGCGATTAAGAGCGAAAGCGATTTGGAAACGCCAAGGCGTGGACCTAGCCACATAGTGCCAAGAAATGTTGTCGCTACAACGAGCAGCACCACAATTAACTCACGGCCGCCAAGTTCAACGATCTGTTCTGCCGCTAACTGCGTTCCAAGAAGGACGATTCCAAATCGTAAAACCTTTTTTGCGGCAAACTTCTGGCCAGGTGCGAAGGCCTTTGGAATGACACCAAGGTTTCCAATAATCACGCCAATAACGAGTGACGCCACAAGGGGGGAGACGGTGTCGTATCGCCAATGAATGTTGAACCCAACAAAGGTCACAGCCAAGGCAAATATGAGCCCCGGACTGTATTTGCGAATGGTTTGAATCACCTCTGAATTGTAGGATTTGGTCATGGGTGCAAAGAATTCATCACGGTTGTGGTCGCTTCGCGAGCCTGGTGAGTGGCGCACGCTGTTGGTGGTGCTTTCCGTGTACGGGCTCACGGTGCTCACCGTTGTTCGTTATGAGGTGCTTACGCCGTGGTTGGCTGTGCCGTTCCTGTCGGTGCTTGGTGCATGGCACCTCAGCATGCAGCACGAGGTATTGCACGGGCACCCGTTTAAGAGTCAGTTTCTGAACGATTTCGTTGGTGGCATTCCCGTCACGTTGTGGATTCCGTATTTGGCGTTTAAAAAAGATCACCACGAACATCACCTTTCGGATTTAACGAACCCAGCGCTCGACAATGAGAGCTATTACGTGACGCAAGAACAGTGGGACAAAGCAGGAAGAATTCGACGTGCTGCGTGGACTGCAAATCGCACCATTTTGTTCCGCATGTTTGTGTGGACCATTGTCAGCACCATTACGTATGTGCTGGCGGTGTTGAAGCGCGCAGTGCGAAATGAAAAGAGCGACCGTCTTGCAGTTGCACTGCACATCATTGGCGTTGCATTCGTGGTGTATTTGGTTTCACTATCGAGCATGCCGTTGTGGCAGTTTGCGCTTGGCACGGTGTATGGCGGACGAATTCTTAATGCCATTCGGCCGTTCCCTGAGCACAAATATCAGAGTGGTGTTGAAACCCGAACCGCAATGATCATGGCTGGCCCATTCATGAGTTTGCTCATGTTGAATAACAACTTGCACGTTGCGCACCACGATGAACCAGGAGTTCCGTGGTATGGATATCACAAGTTGATGAACCGAGTGAACGCAGTAGAGCGCGCACGTGATGCAGGTTTGTTATACGAAGGTGGTTATGCGGAAGTGTTCCGTAAATTTTCGTTCAAGCCGGTTGACTCGCCTGTGCGCGAACGCAACTAATTAACGCGAGGCAACAACAGGGAAGCGCGGGTCGTCCAGCGCGTCGCCAAATTGCAAGCTGTTGCCTTCAAGTGGTGGCGAGGTTTTCCATGGACGCGATGCAAACACTGCATCATCTCCCACATATCGAAAGCTGACTGCCCGACGTAACTGGACTCCGGTTCCTGTAGTGCCAGGCGCTGCGTGCAGCGTGCGGTAGTGAAACGCCACAGCATCGCCAAGTTGCACGGGGGTAGAAATCACTTCGTGAGCATTGAGCTCTTCGACTGATGGCAAGTGCACAAAATCGTGTGCCGAATCGACGTATGCAGTTTGATCTTTGAAACGTTTCGGAATGAATCGCTTGTTCCACTTATGGCTACCAGCAATGAAGCGCAGGGCAACTGAATCGGGAATTGGGTCGAGCGGAATCCAGATGCTCACGTTGTCCATGCCGTCAATTCCGTAATACGGATCGTCGTGGTGCCACGGCGTGACTTCTTTGGTTTCAGCTTCTTTAACCAACACGTGCTCGTGAAATAGACGTGCAGTGTTGGTGCCCATGAGGCTGAGCGCGGCAGCAGGAACGCTGCCACTCATGCCAACTTCGGCAAATTGTGGGAAGCGGTTCCAGTTCACATAGTCATCAAAAAAACGGCCTGTGGCGCCTGCTGGGGTGTATTCATTTGCCCACGGGCCAGGACTTGCCATGTTGGCTGCAACTCCTTGGCGCAGAGCTTCAAGGGCCTCAGGAGCCACCAGATTGCGCAAGACCACAACACCATCGCGGTGGTATGCAGTGCTGAGTTGCGGGTCGATGGCCATGTATTCACCCTAATTGGAGTGATATTGCACTGGATAAATGAAGAACCCGCCGGCTTGCGCCGGCGGGTTCCAGAGTTCCTGTTAGCGGAGGCCGCTAATTACATGCGGAAGCCCTTGTTCACCATGGAGATGACAGCGTCTTTAACAGGAATCATTCCTGCCACGATTGCGCCATTAGCGCAATAGGTCTGCCAATCCTGGTCGAACGACATGCCCCAACCGGTAGCTGGTGTCATCTTGAGAAGCCAGCACATTGCGATAGCAACGATAAGGCCCCAGTTTGAACCAACGATTGGAATCTTCTTGATAATGCCTGACAGCTGAATGGTGCCAAGTACCGAATCGACAACGGTCGTTACGGCGCCGAGCAAGAGTGCTGCGATGAGTAGGTATCCAAGTGTGTACATTTCATTTCCCCAGTTCTGTGGGCGACGTTGCCCACGAATTCGACCGTAAATGACTTTTGTCACCAAGTGGTGGATTACACGAGATTGCAACAATTCACCCCATGAATAGGCGAAAATATCGATTTTGTAACACTGGCAAAGTCGTAAGGTGGGCGCGATGAACGGGGAAGTTTTGCCAGTTTCGGGGGGTGGCCCATGGTCGCCATTGCGCATTGCGCTCTATCGGTCCATGTGGATCGCGGCCTTGGTTTCAAACGTAGGTACCTTCATGCACATTGTTGCTGCGGGCTGGGCAATGACCTCGCTTACCGATTCGCCCACGCTTGTTGGGTTGGTGCAAACCAGTTGGGCAGTGCCCGGCTTTGCCTTGGCGCTTCACGCGGGGGCGTTTGCCGACATGGTGGAGCGCAGGCGCCTCATTGCCCTCACTCAAGTGCTGGCGCTTGCCATTGCAGCTGCATTAGGTGTGCTCGAAATGACTGGGAATCTTGGAGTGACAACGCTGTTGGCAGGAACGTTCTTCGAGTCGGTTGCATTGACTATTGCGGCACCAGCCTTTATGGCGCTTACGCCACAGCTTGTGGGCACGCAGTATTTGTCGCAAGCGTTTGGGCTTGATTCGGTTTCACGCAACATTGCTCAATCGGTTGGGCCAGCACTTGCGGGTGCTGTCATTGCTTTTACAAACCCAGGCGCAGTGTTTATGTTGAACGCGGTTTCATTTGTGGGAATTTTGTTTGTTGTTCGAAAACTTCCCACGTTTTCAGCCCAGGTTGAAAGTACTTCAAAAATTAATCATGTAATTAGAGACGGCATTAAACATGTGATCCATACGGCACAATTGCGAAACATTGCACTGCGACTTGCACTGGTTTTAGGTGCAACTGCTTCGTTGAACGCAGTGATGCCCGTAGTGGCTAAGAAGTCGCTTCATGTCGGATCGAGCGGGTTTGGATTATTGGCTGGCGCGCTTGGTGTTGGGTCGGTGCTGGCAGTGTGGTTGCTGCCAATTCTGCGTAAGCAATTGCATCCAGAAACACTTGCGATGATGGCTTCATTCGTGTGGGCAACAGCGGCTGTCGGGTTTGCTCAATCAACAACGTTGCTTACAGCTGTTCCTGCGCTATTGCTGTGTGGTGCAACGCTGATGGTGCTGATGAATGTGTTGTTTTCCACCTTCATTGCGCAATTGCCAGATCACCTGCGGGGGCGCGGTTCATCTATCGGCATGCTTATGGCATGGCTAGGAACTTCCGTTGGCGCATTCGCATGGGGATACACCGCAGCATCAACCACAGTTCGTGTAGCGCTCATTGCTTCTGCTGCGGTAACGGCAGGCATAGGCGTGTTGAATCGTGTTGCGTTGCCGTTAGGCGCTGAAACGAATTAAGCGTGAACGGTGAGGCGGCGAACTGCTTCCACCACCACATCGTCAACCGTGATGCTGCCGGCTTCAACAGCACGAGCAAGATCCACGCGCATTTCATGTTCCCAGAAGCGCTCGAGGTGAGCAACCGTTGACTTCACGGCATCCAAGCTGCTGTCAGCTGAGAACTGACGCGCAATCTGGTTGGCCATGCGTACGAGTGCGCTCAGTCGGTGTGCAGGGTGATCGAGTTCGGCAGTAGCTGCACTGCGACCCGGTGATACCTGAACTGCGGTCACTTTGTATTCAGGGCAGTTAGTTGCCCAGTCGGAGTTGTCGGTGGTAATTACGTTTGCACCGCTGATTGGGTAGTGGAAGGTGGTGTACACCACGCCAGGAGCCACTCGCTCGGTTACCTGTGCGCGAAGCACAGTGTTTCCTACGCGACTAGTGATGGTGACCTCTTCGCCGTCACGCACGCCTCGTTCGAGAGCATCGCTTGGGTGAATTTCCAGCAAGTCTTCAGGGTGCCATGCAACGTTTGCGGTGCGTCGTGTTTGAGCACCCACGTTGTATTGGCTGAGAATGCGTCCAGTGGTGAGGAGCAGTGGGAACTTGCGGTTCGACTTCTCCTCAGTTGGAACGTATGGAGTTGGCGTGAACTTGCCAAGACCGCGCACAAACTTTTCCTTGTGCATGATTGGCGTGCCGTGTGGGTTGGCGTCGTTGCATGGCCACTGCACACTGCCTTCATCGTCGAGGCGAGCAAATGACACGCCCTTAAATGTTGGTGTAAGTGCGGCGATTTCGTCCATGATTTCGCTTGGCTCGTTGTACGACATTGGGTGACCAAGCGCATTTGCCAACTCGCACACAATTTCCCATTCGTGCTTGCCGGTTTGCGGGCGCATTGCTGGACGAACTCGGTTAATACGACGCTCGGCGTTTGTAAACGTTCCATCCTTTTCGAGGAACGAGGTACCAGGGAAGAACACGTGTGCAAAGCGCGCAGTCTCATTGAGGAAGAGGTCCTGAACGATGACGCATTCCATTGCGGAAAGTGCGGACTCAACGTGAGCTGTGTTCGGATCGGATTGCGCAATGTCTTCGCCGTGTACGAAGAGGCCCTTGAAGTTGCCGTCAATTGCGGTGTCGAACATGTTTGGAATGCGCAAGCCTGGCTCGGACTGAATGACCGTGCCCCACAGTTGCTCAAACATGGTGCGTGTTGCGTCGTCGCTCACATGGCGGTAGCCAGGAAGTTCGTGTGGGAATGAACCCATGTCGCACGAACCCTGCACGTTGTTCTGACCGCGAAGTGGGTTAACACCTACGCCGTCGCGACCAAGGTTGCCGGTTGCCATGGCCAAGTTGGCCATACCCATCACCATGGTGCTGCCTTGGCTGTGCTCGGTAACGCCCAAGCCGTAATAGATAGCGCCGTTGCCACCAGTTGCGAACAAACGGGCTGCTTCGCGCACTTGTGCTGCGGGAACACCTGTGTGGGCTTCCATTGCTTCTGGGCTGTTTTCCTGACGTGAAACGAACTCGCTCCAAATTGCGTATTCGGTTGGTTCGCAACGCTCGGCAATGAACTTGGTGTCGGATAGTCCTTCGGTCACGATGACGTGGGCGAGAGAGTTGATAACCGCAACGTTGGTGCCTGGTTGTAGCTGCAAGAAGCCCGAAGCTTCAATGTGTGCGGTCTTAACCAAGTCGATCTTGCGTGGGTCAACAACGATGAGCTTTGCGCCTTCACGTAAGCGCTTCTTCATACGTGAAGCAAACACTGGGTGAGCATCGGTTGGGTTTGCGCCAATGAGCAAGATGACGTCGGCGTATTCCACCGACTTGAAGTCTTGGGTTCCCGCCGAAGTTCCGAATGCGTTGCTGAGACCAAAGCCTGTAGGTGAGTGGCACACGCGTGCACAGGTGTCAACGTTGTTGTTGCCGAATGCTGCACGCACCATCTTTTGCACGACGAATACTTCTTCGTTGGTGCAACGCGATGAAGTAATTGCGCCAATTGAGTACTTGCCATGGCGCGACTGAATGTCTTGCAATTTTCCTGCGGCATACGCAATTGCTTCTTCGAATGAAACTTTCTTCCATTCGTCGGTGATTGATTCGCGAATCATTGGCTCGAGCTGACGATCTTGGTGGTTTGCGTAACCCCAAGCGAAGCGACCCTTTACGCATGAGTGACCTTCGTTTGCACCACCATTTTTGTATGGCGTCATACGCACGACGGTTTCGCCTTGCATCTCTGCTTTGAACGAGCAACCAACTCCGCAATATGCGCACGTGGTGAGCACGGTGCGACGTGGCTGACCAAGTTCGATAACGGTGTTCTCGGTGAGCGTTGCCGTTGGGCAGGCTTGCACGCAAGCACCACACGACACGCAAGGCGAGTCGAAGAAGTTGCCGTTGAAACCGGCGGCTACGCGCGAACCGAAACCACGACCTTCGATAGTGAGTGCGAACGTTCCCTGAATTTCTTCGCATGCGCGCACGCAACGGTTGCACACGATGCACTTCGATGAGTCAAATGTGAAGTACGGGTTCGAGGTGTCTTTTCCAAGGCTGAGGTGGTTGTCGCCGTCGTAGCCGTAACGAACATCGCGAAGACCAACAGCGCCAGACATGTCTTGCAATTCGCAGTCGCCGTTTGCGGCGCAGGTGAGGCAATCCAGTGGGTGATCGCTGATGTACAGCTCCATTACACCGCGGCGCAAGCGCTCAAGCTTTGGAGTCTGAGTGCTGACGGTCATGCCAGGCGAGCACGGAGTGGTGCACGAAGCAGGAGTTCCCTTGCGTCCGTCAATTTCCACCAAGCACAAGCGGCACGAACCAAATGGATCGAGTGAATCGGTTGCACACAACTTTGGAACGTCTACGCCTGCAAGTGCTGCTGCGCGCATGACGGAGGTTCCTTCAGCAACAGAAATCTTTACGCCATCGATTGTTACCTCGACTGCGGTTTGTTCTCCGTTACGGCTGCTTGGCTTTGGGGCCGGTGTGCCGAGGTCGTGACTAATGAGTGTCATGTTGATGTTCCCTTGTTAACCCTGAAAGTCTTCGGTGAAATTCTTAAGTGCACTGCGCACGGGGAGTGGTGTGAGGCCACCCATTGCGCATAGCGATCCGTCGGCCATTACTTCGCAGAGGTCGACGAGTACTTCTATGTTTGCATCGCGATTAATGCCTGCAGTGATCTTGTCAATAAGTTCAACGCCGCGGGTGGATCCGATGCGGCACGGCGTGCACTTGCCGCAACTTTCGGCAGCACAGAATTCCATGGCGAAACGGGCTTGTGCAGCCATGTTTACGGTGTCGTCAAACACCACGATTCCGCCGTGACCAACCATTGCTTCGGCTGCCGCAAACGATTCGTAATCCATTGGCAAATCAAACTTGTCGGATGGGAGGTAGGCGCCAAGTGGGCCACCAACTTGCACTGCGCGAATTGGACGGCCGCTTTCCGTTGCTCCACCGAGGTCGTTTACTAATTCGCCAAGTGTGATGCCGAATGCAGTTTCAACAATTCCGCCTCGGGCAATGTTGCCGGCAAGTTGGAACACTTGCGTTCCGCGACTGCGACCCATGCCTAGTGCTGCATACGCTGCAGCGCCGTCGGCGAGAATCGCCGGAATGGTTCCTAGTGACAACACGTTGTTCACCACAGTTGGTTTTCCGAAGAGTCCTTCGAGTGCTGGTAGTGGTGGCTTGGCGCGAACAACACCGCGCTTGCCTTCAAGGCTTTCGAGCAATGCGGTTTCTTCGCCGCAAATGTATGCACCTGCACCAACACGTACGTGAATAGTGAAAGCAAAACCCGAACCCAACACATTGTCGCCAAGCCAACCCTGCTCGGTTGCTGCGTCAACTGCTTTGTTCAACGCTTCAATTGCTTCTGGGTACTCGCTGCGTACGTAGATATAGCCAGTGTTTGCGCCAACAGCCCAACCGGCAATGGTCATGCCTTCAAGCAGCATGAACGGATCACCTTCCATGAGCATGCGGTCGGCAAACGTTCCACTGTCGCCTTCGTCTGCGTTGCACACGATGTACTTGGTTGTGCCAGGTGCTTCAAGCACAGTGCGCCATTTAATTCCAGTAGGGAATGCTGCACCACCGCGTCCACGAAGTCCGCTGTCGGTTACTTCGGTAACCACATCGCTTTGCGACATGCCAAGCGCACGCTTCAAACCTTTTACGCCACCGTTTGCTTCATAGTCCTGTGCAGAACGCGGGTCAACAACGCCAACGCGCTGGAACGTAACTCGTTGCTGGCGCTTAATCCATGGAAGCTCTGTCGTGAGTCCAAGGCGAAGCGGGTGAGCGCCACCATTGAGAACATCGGCGCTCAGCAAACTGGCAACGTCATCAACAAGAACTGGACCGTATGCAATGCGGCCTTCCTTGGTGACCACTTCAATCATCGGCTCTAGCCACAACATGCCCCACGAGCCGTTGCGCACAACACGCACGCCCTTTTGTTTTGCAAATGCTGCAGCAACATCGTCGGCGCCTGCTGCGCGCGATGCTGCATCGCGAGGAACGTATACGGTGACGCCTTCACCCGTCGTATCGATAGATGGTTCAGGAATTCGTTTAGCAATGGCGTCGCCAATAATGGTTTCAATCGACGTTTCGTTCACGCCACCAATAAGTCGGCCATCAACAGAAACTGCAGGTCCAAGTGCGCAATGACCTAAGCAGAACACTTCTTCAACAACAACTTTTTTGCCATCGCCTGCAAGCAGTGCGCGGTCCCATACATCGCGGCCGCCGCGCGACTGACACGCTTCTGCGCGGCACACCTGCACGATTGGGCCGGCTGGTTCTTCCGTGCGGAAGTCTTTGTAAAAGGTGATGACGCCATGCACTTCGGAAACCGTGACATTAAATACGTCGGCGAAAACAGGGATCAGATCTTTGCTGATATATCTGGCGTGATGTTGAACGGCGTGCAGCGCTGGCAACATGCCGCCTTCAACGCCGACAAATTGGCGGACGATGGCCTCAAGTTCGGGGAGCGATGCGTTGGTAGTCAAGGCTTCCAAGCGTAGGCGAAATAAGGGCTAGAGCGACATTGGGCTCAAAAATCAACCCGATTTTGGGGTTACTTGAGCCTCTTACGTGGGGGTTTGGCAGTGATGGCGTGATATTCGCGGAGTAACTCGGAGGCGGAGACGGCCAGGGCGAAGGCAACCGCGTCGATGACGGCTAGGGAAGGGTTTGCCGTGCCTTGTGGTATTTGTCCCATGTATGAGCGATCAAAATGAAATCAGAGCGACTGAAAAATTTCGCGAATTTCCTTTTCTGGATCACTGAGCACCACAAATTCAGCGTTGATTTCCAACGTACTTCTTACTTCGACATCGAATGTTGGCCAAGAGGCAACTGACTCTTTTGCAAAAAATACAATTTCATCGGCAAACCGTTTGGCAATGGCCGCACGTTCAGCGCCATCGCCAGTAAGGCCATCTGTCCTTGGCGACGACAAATTGTCGAACGCAAACGGAATGTCGAGTGCATGGCAACTTCCAACTAATCCGCCGAGCACTGGCGTCGGCCACGTGAACCAATACATCCAAGTTTTGTTGTTTGCATTAACCCGCTGTTCAGAGATTCTCTGCGCGCGCTGACGAAATGCCGTGTCGGTACGAACAGAGGAAATGAGTTGCCACGGAACTTCGTGTGGTCGGACCGATTCATATGTGGTTTTGGCGTGTGCAGCATGTTCTCCAAAAGTTTGCTCGCATATTTCATTCCACTGCTCATCACCGAGTTGATTTTGCGCTGGGTCTAACGCAGCCCACAGTCGATTTTCGTCGTGATTTGTGCCGACAACAAATGGTAGAGGGGACTCAGCGGCGGCGGTCAAGATGTCGTGGGGCAAGGCGCTTCCGCCGGCAGCCGGAGTAAAGAAGTCAAAGTTTTCGACGGGGATCGCTTCAAGCTTTGCTTGCACACCCAGCATTTCGGCAATGGTGAATTTCTGTAAATCCTCGCGCGTAGGAACACCTGCGTGTTCAAGGAATACCTGTTCGGCTTGCACTGCGCGTTCTTTCGTTCGAAATTGCCCAATGGAGGGACTCATCGCCCATGCTTTGTGAAATAAACCTGTTGTATCGGGACTGCTCATGAGTGAGACCACAGCTGAGCCACCAGCAGATTCGCCGAAGATGGTGACGTTATTGACATCGCCATCGAAGGCCGCAATGTTGCGTTGCACCCAGCGAAGTGCCGAGATCATGTCGAGCGTTCCGAAATTATCTGCACCTAGAAATCCAAATGAACCTAAGCGATAATTGATGGTCACAATTACTGCGCCTCGTGAAGCAAGAGCAGAACCGTGATACCAAGGCACCGAATTGGAACCATTCGTGTAAGCGCCACCGTGAATCCACACCAATACAGGAAGCTGCGTTTTTGACTGCGGCGTTGCCGGAGTGAACACGTTGAGGTGCAGGCAGTCTTCGGAAGCGTTTGTGGTGTCGGTTCCCAAAATGTTTTCTAGTGCACCTGGAATCTGTGGACAAAGCGGGCCGAACTGGGTTGCATCAAAAACGCCATCAAATGAGGTGATGTCTTGTGGTGCGCGATGACGCTGGGCGGTTGCATAACGAATGCCGAGAAATTCGCAACCACCGTCTGGGCGGGCAATTCCTTGAAACGTGCCTGAAGGCGACACAACAACAGGGGGGAGAGTCATGGGGTAACCGTAATGGAGCGGGTGACGGGAATCGAACCCGCATAGCCAGCTTGGAAGGCTGGAACTCTAGCCATTGAGCTACACCCGCAAATTGCAGAACCATATGATACTGCCGTTTCCGGGCTGTGACTAACTTGAAATCAGTGTATTTGGGTTATTGGGGCTCGTATGGTGGAAGTGTATGCGTAGTACAAAAATCATCGCCACAGTTGGTCCGGCATCACGCGCCGAGCACATGTTGCAAGGCCTCGTTGAAGCCGGTGTAGACACATTCCGCATTAACTGTTCGTATCTCGAGTCTCATGAAGTGTTGGAACTCATTCAGCACATTCGTGCAGCAACTCCGAACGTGGGAATCCTTGTCGATGTGCAGGGCCCAAAGTTGCGCACAGGCGATTCGGCATACACATTTGTTGAGGGAACCGAAATTGAATTGGCTCCCGACATGTTCGGTTTCGACTTGCATGAAATTGGTATCCAGTCTGGCGAGCGCGTATTGGTTGCTGACGGGCAAATTGAATTATGGATCACGTCAATTCGTGGCGGCGACATAACGGCGCGAGTATTGGTTGGCGGAGAGTGCGCGCCACACCGCGGCGTGAACTTCCCAGACACCGACGTAAAAGTGTCGGCGTTGAACGAAAAGGATTACGGCGATATTGCTGCAGCCAAGCAGGGTGGCGCCGAATGGATCGCGTTGTCGTTCGTGCGCGACTCGGCAATTATTGAAGAAGTACGTGGCATCGTTGGCGACGAACCGCGCATCATTGCCAAAATTGAACGCCGCCAAGCGCTCATGAATCTTGAAGCAATTACGCGCGCAGCAGATGGCGTGATGGCCGCCCGTGGAGACTTGGGTGCAGAGTTGTCATTTGAAGAAGTGCCAAACATGCAACAGCGCATTGCCGAAGTGGCAATGATCGAGGGCAAAGTTTCAATTTGCGCAACGGAAATGCTTGAGTCCATGCGTACAAGCCATCGCCCAACACGTGCCGAAGTTGCCGACGTCGCAGGCGCTGTTCGCCAGGGCTTTGGTGCGGTCATGTTGTCTGCCGAAACTGCAACGGGCTACGACCCAATTAATGCGGTGACGGCAATGGCTCGAATTTGTGAGGCCAATGAAACTCACGACGGGCACAAATCATTTGCCGATGCGCATCCGACCGAGTCTGCCGTAGGTGCCGCAACTGCAGCGCTCGCACAACGAACCGGCGCTGCCAGCATCATTGCACTTACGTATTCTGGTTATTCAAGCGAGATACTTTCTGCATGTCGCCCAGGAGCGCAAATTATTGCAGCAACTCCTTCTCATGAATCTGCGCGTCGTTTGCGTTTGTACTGGGGTGTAACTCCGCTCATCTGTCAGCGGAATGTGGATATGAGCGTTGCAGTTGATGATGCGTTCAATGCAGCGCTCGACGCGGGCTTGGTGCAATTCAACGAATTAGTAGTGGTGTGTGCTTCGCGCGAAAATATTCGTTCAGCCGCCGACACCATTTGGGTGCACAACGCTTAATTAGGTAAGTGCTGGTTGCACAAATGGCTTTGAATCGATGCGTGTAACGCCGTACGCAGCAATGAGGCATGCAATGCCAGCGATTACAAACGAAGACTTGTAACTGCCCGTTACGTCGCGCAAGTACCCTGCGCCAAAGGCTGCAACTGCAGCGCCAGTCTGATGGCCGGCAAACACCCATCCGTACACCAACGGACCACGTTGGCTACCAAACTTCTGCGTGCACAGCGCAACGGTTGGCGGAACTGTTGCCACCCAGTCGAGTCCGTAGAACATCATGAAGCCGAGTAAGCCCCAGCCTTTGGCACTCAGCATCGGGTCAAGCACCAGCAGGCTGAGCCCGCGGAATAGGTAATAGACCATCAGCAGTTTTGTTGGGTCGCTGCGATCGGTGAGCCAACCGGAGAACACGGTGCCAATGACATCGAATCCGCCGATGAGTGCAAGATATCCAGCGGCAACAGATGCCATAAGCAAATGATCATGCGCAGCGGAAATGAAGTGCGTTTGAATGAGCCCGTTTGTGGAAAAGCCACACACGAAGAATGATCCCCACAACAACCAGAACGCACCAACTTTGCGTGCATCGTGAAAAGCGCTGAACGCAGAACGAATGGGATTCTGCAGCGGTACTGGTGGTTCGTGATCGTCTGGCGCACCGTATGGAGTGAGCCCAATGTCTGCAGGGGAGTTGCGTAAAAAGAAAAACACCACCGGAATAACCGCGAGTGCGCACAGTGCAATGGTTACGCCCACATAACGCCAACCAGAACGTTCGGCAAGGCGAGACATGAGTGGAAGAAATACCAACTGTCCACTTGCCGATGCGGCAGTGAGTGCACCGGTCACTAAACCTCTGCGCTTCACGAACCAGCGAGATGCAACAGTGGATGCAAACACCGTGGCCATGCAACCCGAGCCAATTCCGACGACTCCACCCCACAGCAAATAGAGGTGCCATGGTTGGGTGATCTGTGTGGTGAGCAGTGCACCAACCGAAATGATGGTGAGCGCGCTCATGGTTACGCGGCGTAAGCCGTAACGAAGTTGTAAAGCAGCTGCGAATGGTCCAACAAAACCGAACAGGATGACATTGATTGATACTGCGGTGGCAATGGTTGCGCGACTCCACCCAAATTCGTTATGCAGTGGGTCGATCAGAATTCCTGGTGTGCTGCGAAACCCTGCTGCACCAAGCAAGGTGATGAAAGCGACCACAAAGATGACCCAGGCGTAATGGAACTTTCGCTGGGCTACTTGCACTCGTACGACAATAACCAAAAGGATTAGGGTTTTACCCATGACTTCCGAACACGTAGATGTTGTGGTGGTAGGTGCGGGGCTTTCAGGGATTGGCGCTGGTTACCACCTGCAAACCATGAGCCCAGATCGCAGCTACGTCATTTTGGAAGGTCGCGATGGCCTTGGTGGAACGTGGGACTTATTCAAATATCCAGGCATTCGTTCCGACAGCGACATGCACACGCTTGGGTTCAGTTTTAAACCATGGACTGAAGCAAAGTCCATCGCCGATGGCCCATCAATTTTGCAGTATCTCAAACAAACTGTTGCGCAGTTCGGAATTGATAAAAACATTCGATACGGACAGTTAGTGACAAAAGCAGAGTGGTCAACTGACGATGCTCAGTGGACAGTGACCTCGACAAACAAGGCAACAGGAGCAAGCAACACCATTTCGTGTTCGTTTCTGTTTATGTGTTCTGGCTATTACAGCTACAAGAAGGGCCACACTCCAGAGTTCGCGGGTCGCGAACGGTTTAGGGGAACTGTTGTGCACCCACAGGACTGGCCAACTGATCTTGACTATGCAGGCAAGCGGGTAGTAGTTATTGGTTCTGGCGCAACCGCGGTCACCATCGTTCCTTCAATGGCAGACAAAGCCGCGCACGTCACCATGTTGCAGCGTTCGCCGACATACATGGTGTCGCGCCCAGACCACGACGTGATGGCTAATCGCATGCGCAAAGTGTTGCCACCGAAAATGGCATACAACCTCACGCGTTTCAAAAACACATGGCGCCAACAGTTGGTGTACAACAAAACGCGCACCGACCCAGACAAAGTGAAGCAATTGCTGCTTGGCGGAATCAAAATGGAACTGGGTGCCGACTACGACATTGCCAAGCACTTCACTCCTGCATACAACCCGTGGGACCAGCGCTTGTGCTTGGTACCTAACGGCGACTTCTTTAAAGCGATGCGCGAGGGTAAGGCTTCGGTTGTTACCGATCACATCACATCGTTTACGGAAACTGGCATTCAACTTGCCTCTGGTGAACACCTTGATGCCGACATCATCATTACGGCTACTGGGCTCGAACTTGTAACGCTTGGCGAAATGGATTTCTTTGTCGATGGCAATCAGGTGGACTTCGCTAAAACCTGGACGTACAAGGGCTTCGCCTATTCGGATATTCCAAACTTGGCTTCCACATTTGGCTACATCAATGCATCGTGGACATTGCGTTCCGACCTCACAGCTGAATATGTGTGCAGATTGCTGAACCACATGCGCAAGAAGGGCGTTACTCAGTGCACGCCACGTTTGCGCGAGCAAGACCACAACATGAAAGAGCGCCCATGGATTGACGGGTTCTCGTCGGGCTACATGCAGCGCATGATGCATCGCATGCCTCGCCAAGGCGACCACGAGCCATGGATTAACCCACAGAACTATCGTCGCGACAAGAAGATGTTTAAGCATTCACCAATTGACGACGGTGTGATGCAGTTTTCGAAGCAATCTGCACGTGTCTAACGACAACCTGCTGCGACTTATTCGCACCATTCCCGACGTACCGTCGCCGGGAATTATGTTTCGCGACATTACGCCGCTGCTTGGCGATGCCGAAGGGTTTCGCCAGACCATTGCAGCGCTCATCGATGCAGCGCCAAGCCGCACGGTGTCCAAGGTGGTTGGAGTAGAGGCACGAGGATTCATCTTGGCGGCCCCAGTTGCAGAAGAGCTTGGCGCAGGGTTTGTGCCTGTGCGCAAGCCGGGCAAACTGCCATGGAAAGTGGTCAGCCAGGACTATGAACTTGAATATGGAACGGACCGCTTAGAGATTCATGAAGACGCGGTTGGCCATGGAGACACCGTGCTGATTGTGGATGATGTGTTGGCTACCGGAGGCACAGCAGAAGCGGCAGTTCGCTTAGTTGAAGGCCTTGGCGCCACGGTTGCCGGGCTGGTGTTCCTGATTGAACTAGATGCGCTTGGTGGGCGGTCGAAACTGAGCGACTACGCGGTTGCCTCAGTGCTGCACTTCTAGCGCCAAACTTCGATATACCCACGGGTCATACTTGGAGTATGCAATCTGTACTCGTTGGTCTCATCGTTGTCGTCCTAGGTGTGTTGTTGTACATGGTGAATACCATGAAAAGCGCCAGCCAGGTGCAGCAACAAACGCAACCTCAAAATCCACCAATCGACATCAATGCGTTAATCACCACTATCAGGTCAACTGTCGAAGCCGAGGTTCGCAAAACAGCGGCCGAGTCTTTGCAGAACAGCACGCAACAAAGCGCAGAATTCTTCTCAGCGCAAGCGCGAAATCTAGATCAACAGACACGCGCTCTCTTGCAGCCTTTTGAACAGCACATCAACAGCCTTTCTCAGTCCGTTACTTCACTGCAAACAAGTTTCACTTCCGAGCAGTCCACGGTTTCTTCGCTTGCGCTACAAATTCAAAATCTCAACAGCACCACAACGTCATTGTCGAACATGTTGAAGTCTCCGTCTGCGCGTGGGTCGTGGGGCGAAAATCAATTACGCAATGTCATTCAACTTGCTGGCATGGAGTCTTTTTGCGACTATTCCGAACAGTTCACAGGTGGAGAAGGCGAGCGCAATCAGCGCCCCGATGTTGTGGTGAGACTGCCGAACAATGCGTTTTTAGCGATTGACTCCAAAGCAGTACTTGCTGCCTATGGCCGAATGTCTGAAGCTACAGATACCGCAACTAAAGATGCAGAACTGAAATTGCACGCACGTGATCTCCGTGCTCATATGAAAACTCTTGCAGATAAAAAATACTGGGAGCAATTTCCAAGTGCGCCGGAGTTTGTTGTCATGTTTATTCCAGGAGAAGGGTTCGTTTCAGACGCAATGCGAACCGATCCGACACTGCTCGAAGACGCCATGCGCCAAAGAGTGTTGATTGCCTCACCAGTCAACCTGCTCGCACTTCTTTTGGCAGTGGCCAAAGGTTGGCAGGCGCACAAGGCAACTGAACACGCCGACGAAGTAGCACGTCTAGGAGCAGAGGTGTACGACCGAGTGGGGAAAGTACTCGAACTTGTCAGCAAGATGGGCAAAGGAATCGAATCGTCGACAAGGGCATACAACGATCTCGTTGGCTCTATCGAAAGCCGAATGCTTGTCACGCTTCGGAAATTTCGCGAATTGGGTGTAGTTCAAACCGAAATTGATGAAGTGAAACAAATTGAAGTAGCAGCTCGCGAACTCAGCGCGGCAGAAGTTCCGCGGGAACTGAACTAAGCGCGCGGGTGGTGACAGGCCACGTAGTGACCGTCTGCTGCTAGGCGCAGCATTGGCTCTTCGGTTGCACACAATTCGGTAGCGGCCGGGCAACGTGTGCGGAAGCGACAACCAGATGGTGGGTCAAGCGGCGATGGTGGCTCGCCTTCAAGCAGTGTTGCGGAGACTTTGCGCTCTGGGTCGGGAACCGGCACTGAACCTACGAGCGCTGATGTGTAGTGGTGCAATGGTCGCGAATACAGCTCGTCTGGGGTAGCGATTTCACAAATCTTGCCCAGGTACATCACCATGATTCGAGTACTCACGGCTTTCACCACTGAAAGGTCGTGAGAAATGAAAATAAGGGTGAGGCCATAAGCCTCTTTCATGTCTTGTAGCAAGTTGAGAATCTGCGCTTGAACGCTGACGTCAAGTGCTGAAACTGGCTCATCGCAAATAAGCAGTTTTGGTTCGAGGGCTAGCGCGCGTGCAATGCTGATGCGCTGGCACTGACCACCAGAAAATTCATACGGTCGTCGGTCACGAACAAGTGCAGGATCTAGTCCTACCGAATTCAACAGTTCATCAACTTTCGCAGAACGTTCAATTTCATTTCCACGATTCCATATTTTGAGAGGTTCTTCAACTGCGCGACTGACAGGAAAACGTGGGTCGAGTGAACTCACTGGGTCCTGGAAAATCATCTGCATTGCAGGGCGAACGTTGCGCAAATCTTTTTTGCTCAACTTGGTGATGTCGGTTCCTTGAAACACAATTGAGCCAGAGGTTGGGGCTGGCAACTGCAAGATCGCTTTTCCAAGTGTGGACTTTCCGCAACCCGATTCGCCCACGATGGAAAGCGTTTCGCCTTCAACGAGGTCGAGGCTCACATTTGACACAGCCTTCACTACACGTCCGCCGCCAAGGTCAAACTCAACCACGAGGTCTTTGATTTGCAGCAATGTCTGATCTGCTGGACGCAGGTGTGCTGTGTTGCCGTCGAATGTGGTTGTCATTGTGCGGCTCCAAGCGGGAAGAAGCAGCGGTACTGGTGACCGTCGCTGTCTGTAGTGAGGTCTGGATGCTGTGTGCGGCATTTCTCTTGCGCATACGGGCAACGCGATGCAAACAGGCAGCCAGGCTCTGGCTTCGTTGGATCGGGTAAACGACCTTCAATAACTGGGAGTCGCGATCCTGAAGGGGTTGAGAGGCGGGGGATCGACTTCATGAGCGCTTCGGTGTATGGCATGCGCATGCGTGCGAAGAGGTCTTTAGTGGTTGCATATTCCACCACTTCGCCGGCATACATCACTGCAATTTTGTCGGTGTGGCCGGCGACGACTCCAAGGTCGTGAGTAACGAGCACCATTGACATGTTCAGTTCTTTGCGTAGTTCGCTCAGCAGTTGCAAAATTTGTGCTTGCACCGTTACGTCGAGCGCCGTGGTCGGCTCATCGGCGAACAGAAGTTTCGGATTGCATGCAAGCGCAATGGCAATCATCACGCGTTGGCGCATACCGCCTGACAACTGACCGGGGAACTTCTTCAGCGCTTGTTCTGGGTCTGGAATGCGAACTCGGCCAAGAAGTTCAATTGCACGCTTCCGGGCATCTGCTTTTGACATTCCCAGCCGGACAGTGAGCCCTTCCATAATCTGTGATCCGACGCGACGCACAGGGTTGAGCGCTGTCATTGGGTCTTGGAAGATCATTGCCATTCCCGTTCCCCAGGTTTCGCGAACTTCATCGCGGGACAGGGAAGAGATTTCCTTACCGTCAAACGTGACGGTTCCTGTGCGTGTTGCGGTTGGTGCAAGGAGACCCATTGAAGCTCGCGAGAGGACCGTTTTACCCGACCCAGATTCGCCAACGATGCCGATGCTCTCACCGGCCGCAATGTCGAGAGTTACACCCTTAACTGCATGCAGACTTCCGCGATTAGTCGCAAAGGAGATTTCGAGGTTTTCAAGCTTGAGCATCGATGTCACAGTTTTGCCTGTCGTTGATCGAGTTGTTTACGAATGACATCTCCGATGTAGTTGCACGCAATCACGGTGAATGCAATGCACATAAGCGGAATGATGATGATGTGCGGGGCGAACTCAATGTCGTTGCGTCCACGAGCCACCATGCTGCCCCAGCTGGTGCCATCTGGGACTCCAGCGCCGAGCAGCGAAAGCGAGGCTTCGGCAACGATTACCACGCCAATTGCCAAGAAAGCCACAGCAAAAATTGCGGGAAGCACGTTCGGCACGATGTGACGCCAAATGATGTTGCGATCTTTGGAGCCCATGCTTCGAGCAGCAAGAACGAACTCGCGATTAGACCAGGACAGCGTGGCAGCGCGGGCGATGCGTCCAAGAATTGGAATGATCACAATGGTGAGCGAAATAACGAGGACCATAATTCGGCGTCCCGTAGAAGTAGGGACGTTGGGGTCAACGTTGGTAGCGAGAACAGCAATGAGTGCAAGTGAAAGCACCAAGTTGGGGATTGAGAGAACCACATTGAAGAGGGTTGAAACTACGTAATCAAACTTGCCGCGAACGTATGCGGCGGTTATGCCGATTGCACTGCCAATGGTGCCGCCAACAAATACTGCGGTAAACGATATGAATAGAGAGATACGCGCACCATAAATAATGCCTGAAAAAATGTCGTAGCCGTTCGAATCGGTACCCAGCAAGTGGCCCTGCTTGAACGGTGTTACTGAAAGTGCATCGTCAAAGACTTGATCCCATTTGGGGAGTGGAAGCCAAGGCCCAAAAATTGCGAAAAAGACAATGAGAGCGAACCAGGCAATCGTGATGCGAAAGACCCAAGATTTCTTAACGGAGTCCACGGCGCTCCCTTGTTCGTGGGTCTATAAACCCAGATGCGATATCAACAATGACGTTGAAGAGTACGTACCCAACAGCAACGAGAGCGATGAGCGATTGCAACGCTACGTACTGGCGAGTACCGAGTGCGTAAATGATCTCGAAACCAACTCCTTGAATGGAGAAGATATTTTCGATCACTACTGCGCCACCAATGAGGCCACCCATGTTGAGTGCAGCAGAAGTCATCAGTGTGATGCTGGATGGACGAAATACGTGGCGCCACAAAATGCGACGGTCACTCAATCCTTTAGAAGCCGCCATGGTGACGTAGTCCTCTTTAAGGGTGGCGATCACATCGGATCGAAGGAGGCGCGTATACGCGGCAACGAGGCCGAACGACAGGCTGGCGACGGGGAGCACCATATGTTTGAAGTGCTCGGCAAGTCCTTCGCTCATGGGTACGTAGCCAAGTGGTTCGACCCAACCAAGCTTTACGCCAACGACAAGGGCAAGAATAAGTCCGATTGCAAAACTGGGGATTGATGAGAAAGTGAAGAGTGTGCCGCTGACTGCACGATCGAACTTCGATCCTGCGCGGTAAGCACTGGAGAGTCCAAGTGGAATGGAAACTGCAAGGGCAACAATTTGGGAATACAACATGAGTAACAGCGACTTGGGGAGTGCGTTACCAAGATGGCTTGCGACAGTCTCGGAGCCACCCGCAAAATAGAAACTGCCGAAATCGCCATGTACAAAACTATTTAGCCACTGGAAGTAGTAACCAAAGAAGCCTTTGTCTAATCCGAGTTCATGTCGAATGATTGCTTTGAACTCTTCTGGCTGACCGGGGAGCATGATGTCCACCGTGTCTGCTGGAAGCAGGCGCATGAGGAACGCGACAAACAAAGTGACAAGAAAGAGTACGAGCAGTAGTTGCCCGATGCGCTTTGCGAGTTCCCCAAGTTTGTTCATTGATTACGTCCTTCCTACATCATTACAAAAAAGAGGGTGGTGATGCAATTGCACCACCACCCTCTGACTTTTTCGGTTACCTCATTGCTGAGGTGCTAACCCGGATTTACTTCTCGATGTAAACACCTGTGAAGTTCATACCGTAGTTGGCCATTGACTTGGCTTTGCCACCGCTAAGCAGTGGAAGACCGTCGATGCCCTTAAGTTTCTTGTTTACGAACATGTCGTACTCAGTGGTTGCAACTGCAGTTGAGTAGCCATTTTCTTGAACAATCCTTGTTGCTGACTTGTAGAGAGCTGCCTTCTTTGCTGCGTCGCCTTCTCCACGAGCGGCGAACAATGCTGCGTCAAGCGCAGGGTCGTTCGTCTTCGACAAGTTCAAAATCTTGCCCAAAGGAGCAAGTGTTGGAATCTTGGTGAGTGGGTTTGGTGAAGCAGGTCCGAAGTTGTCTGAAACCCAGAACGGCATGACGAATCCTGCGCCCTTAGCTTCGTTCAACAACAAGCTCATCGCCTGGTAGGTCTGTGGGAATGCGTTCTTAATGATGACCGCAGTCTCTTCAACTTTCACGTTCATGGTGATTCCAGCTTTTGCAAGTTGGTTCTTCAAGAACGTGGCGTTGGCCTGTGAATCTGAACTGGTGTCGGTTGGGAAGGTGAATTCAAGTGGCTTGCCAAGTGCAGTTGCACATGTTGCTGCCAATGTCTTTGCCTTTGCCAAGTCGAAACCTTGGAATCCAGCCTTGTTGTACAAGTCGCTGCTCTTACCAACAACTGAAGTTGCAACTTCGCCGATTCCATTCAAACGGACCTTCACGTACTGCACGCGGTCAATCGCTGCAGAAACTGCCAAACGGCATTCCTTCACGTTGAACGGAGCAATGGTGGTGTTGAACCATGTGGATGGGTACCAGAACGCACCAGAATTCAATCTCTGAAGCGAACTGTTCTTGCGGAGGCTATTCATCTGCTTCGAGTCTGATGCAGAGGTCATCTGAATTGCATCAAACGTTCCGCTCTTGATTCCGTTTGCACGCTGTGCTGATTCCTTTGCATAAACAAACTTGATGCTGTTGAGGTAAGGAAGTTGAACGCCAGCAGCATCTTTGCGCCAGTAATTCTCGTTCTTTACAACGGTCAATTCAGTCTGCGACCATGCGCTCATCTTGAAAGGTCCGGTTCCGATTGGAGTGGTACCGCACTTGGTTGGGTCAGTGAGCTGTGCAGGGGAGCGCATGAATGCGCGACCTGATGCGTACAGCGTTTCTGGCATTTCCGAGTTGGCAAGGTGCAAGTTAATTTGCAACGTCAACGGATCGATAACGGTGTTCTTCAAGATGTTCGAGTAGAAACCAAGGTTGGTACCAGCGGTGCAAGCTGACTTTGCAAGACCAAGGGTAAGAATCTGGGTTCCGTTCGATGCATCGAGGTTTGCCTTCACTGCTGCAGCATCAAACTTGGTGCCGTCAGTGAAAGTAATTCCGTCACGCAACTTGAGTGTCCACACTTTGAAGTCGGCACTTGGAGTGATCGACTGTGCAAGGTAAGGAACATAGCGACCGTCTGCGTTTAACTCGAAAAGAGTTTCGTAGATGGTCTTTGCTGCCATCAATGCGGAGTTAGCTGGGTTGTCCTTTGGACCCCAACCCGGGAAGGTATCGAAAATACCAACCGTGATTGATCCGCCTGATTTGGCTGCTTGTACTTTTGCTGCGCTACTGCCGGATACGCCGACAGTGGAAACAGCAAGTGCGAGACCCAAACCGATTGCGATTTGGCGTACTCGACGTGAACGCTTGACGTTCAATGTCATGAATTTCCCCCTATTCAGCCACCGGGTTGGTGGCCATTGAATGGGGTAAGCCTACGGTTGGGCTAAGAGCCGCGTCAAGCCACAAGCCCTAGTTTCCTTGGTATATCAGTGCTAACTATTGCTAGCGAAAAGGAAAAGGGAAGTGAAATTACTTCTGTTGCGTGACGCGTAATTGATCAAGCGGTATGTGACAGCGCATGAAGTGACCGGGCTCAACTTCTTTGAGTTCTGGCTCCACGGTGGTGCACAAACCTTCAACGCCGCTACCGGCCATACGTGGGCAGCGCGGGTTTAACACGCAGCCTGTAGGTGGGTTCGCAGGGCTTGGTACATCGCCTTCAAGACGAATACGTACTCGCTGTGAGCCATCAATAGCGGGAACACTCGACACAAGTGCTTCCGTGTACGGATGGTGTGGTCCATTAAACACAGTTTCCGCGGCGCCAAGTTCCATTACGCGACCAAGGTAGAGCACGGCAATTCTGTCGCTGATGTAGCGCACCACTCCCAAGTCGTGAGAAATAAACAAGTAGCTGGTGTCGTCTTGTTTCTGCAGGTCGACGAGCAAGTTCAAAATTGTTGCTTGAACTGAAACGTCGAGCGCCGAAGTTGGTTCATCACACACCACAAGGTTTGGAGAACCAGCAAAGGCGCGTGAAATTGCAACACGTTGCTTCAATCCACCGGAAAGCTGAGCTGGACGGGCGTTGTGTAGCGATGCATCAACACGCATTCCAGAAAGTAGCTCGTGTGCACGATTATCCGATTCGTTGTGGTTGAGTCCTGAGAGACGCTCAACTGCACGTGAAACGATTCGTGTAACGCTGTGTCGTCGGTTGAGGGCTTGATCAGGGTTTTGGAACACGATTTGCAAAGCTCCAACATCGGCAACATCGCGTTTGTTGAGTGTGCGTGCAAGCTTCTTGCCGCTGAGCACCATTGTGGTTGACGACTCTGATGCTGTCAGGCCGAGAATCATTTTTGCAATTGTTGTTTTGCCAGAACCGGATTCGCCAACGAGGCCGAGAGTTTCACCTGCAGCAACGTGCAGAGCAACATCATTTACAACCTGAACTTTGTTTCCGTCTTGATTGAAAATCTTTGAAAGGTGATCAATTTGCAGAAGGTCGCCAGTTGGGTTGGTGTGCTTCGTACGAATGGACAGGCCTTGTGAAGCGCCTTCAATATTTCGTGCCATAGTTGGCGCCTGTTCGTGGTGGAAGCAGCGCGTGATATGTGATTCACCAACAGTGATCATCTCTGGCTTTTCAGTGCGACAGCGATCATCTGCAAGCGTGCAACGCGAAGCAAAAACGCAACCGTCAAAATGCATGCCAAGTGGCGGTGGTGAACCTGGAATGGTTTCCAAACGATCGGTATTCTTATGCAGACCGCCGCGTGGGATGCAGCGAAGTAGACCAACGGTGTATGGGTGCTGTGGGTTCGACAAAATGTCGGCGGTGGTTCCTTGTTCTACAAGCGCACCCGCATACAACACGCCAACGCGGTCGCACATGTGGCGAATTACGCCGAGGTTGTGCGAAATGAACAGCACGGCAGTTCCGGTTTCGCGACGAAGTTCGCGAACAAGGTCGAGCACTTCGGCTTCAACCGTTGCGTCAAGTCCGGTAGTTGGTTCGTCCATGACGAGTAGGCGAGGGTTCGATGCAAGAGCCATAGCAATAACTACGCGCTGTGCCATACCACCTGAAAGTTGGTGCGCGTAACGGCGCATCACTTTTTCTGGGTCAGCAATCTTTACTCGGACAAGTGCCTCGAGTGTGAGTTTTTTAGCTTCTGATTTTGATTTTCCAGCAAGTTCAAATACTTCTGCAACTTGATCACCAACACGGATGGTTGGGTTCAGAGCAGCTACTGGGTTTTGGTACACCATCGAAATCACGGAATTGCGGAGCTGGCTTACTTCGCCATCACTCATGGTCACCATGTCGCGACCTTCGAACAAGATTGATCCGCCGGTGATCTTTCCGTTACGTGGGAGATAGCGCATTGCTGCGTATGCAGCTGTTGACTTTCCGCAACCCGATTCGCCAACTAGGCCGTACGCCTCGCCAGGTTCAATGGACAGCGAAATGTTACGCAGTACTTCACGATCAATTCCGCGAACGGTGTACGCAACCTCAAGGTTTCGTAGTTCAAGGGTTGGAGTGCTCATATTTCGAATACCTCGAGTAGACCGTCGGAAATGAGATTGACGCTTACTGCCAACGTTGCAATGGCAATTGCCGGGAATGCGGTTGGCCACCACTGGTTGTTAAAGATCTGCGCCCAGTTTTCTGAAATCTGAGTTCCCCAGTTTGGAGAACCGTATTCCACTCCTGCACCGAGGAAAGAGAGAGTGGCGATTGCGAAAATTGCGTAGCCCAGACGAACAGTGAATTCGACAATGATCGGTGGCATCACGTTAGGCAGAATTTCTTTAAACAAAATGTGCGGCGTTCGCTCAGTTCGTAGTTTGGCTGCAGCAACATATTCGAATTCGGCTTCGGCGAGCACAGCTGCGCGAACGGTACGCGCAATGTTCGGAGTGAACACGAAAGCAATAATGAACACCGTGATAGTTGGCGACTGACCGTCGATTGCGGCAACAGCAAGCAACGCGATGATGATGGCAGGAATGGACGAAATTGCTTCCAGCAATCGCATCACAATGATGTCGAACCAGCCCTTGAAGTAGCCGGTGATTAGACCAAGCGAAGTTCCTGCGAGCGTTCCAAGAATGGTTGCGGCAAACGACATGACCAAAATCAAGCGCGATCCGACAATTACACGAGAGAACACGTCCTGGCCGTTTGCATCCGTTCCAAACCAATACGTTCCGTTTGGTGAAATGCTGACAAATTCGAAGTTTTGTTCGTCCGACTTAAACGGAGTGACGTACTTTCCAAATATCGCACACAGCGTCCAAAAACCCAGAACTGTGATTCCGATAGTGAATGCCTTATTGCGACGCAAAAGCGCAATGCGCTCTTTGCGGATCTGGAGTCTTTCTGCGTCGGACTTCTTGGAGATCTCAGTTGATGAATCGTTCATTCGGAAATCCTTTGGCGAATACGTGGGTTCAATACTGCGAACAGAACGTCCGCGATGAGCTGGAAAACAACAATGACCACACTGGTCAGGATGACACCGGACTGCAGAACGGCATAGTCACGACCGCCAACTGCAGTCAAGAGCACTGTTCCGAAGCCGCGATAGTTGAAGACAATTTCAACGGCAACGAGTCCACCAATGAGGTAGGGGATCTGGCTTGCCACAACTGCAATGGTGGGCAACATGGCGTTGCGCAACACATGGTTCGTTACTGCCTTGCGGCGTGAGTAGCCCTTCAGCACAGCAGTACGCATGTAGTCGGAGTCGAGGGCTTCAATTACGCCTGCTCGAGTAATTCGAGCGATGTATCCAAAGAGCACTAAGAAGAGGGCAATGGATGGCAGTATCAAGTGCCAAATGCTTTGCAGGAATCCGCCAGCGCCTTCATCCGGCATTGCCGAGATAGGGAAGATTCGAAATACCACTCCGAACAGCAGAAGCAAAACCACTGCCCAAACAAACTCTGGAATCACGGCTGCCGAAAGTCCACCGACGGTGATGGCGCGGTCTACTTTTTTGCCGCGGTTCATAGCTGCAATAATTCCGCCTGCAATGCTGAGCGGAACGATGAGCACAAACGCCACTGCTGCCAATCGTGCTGAATAGCCAAGCGCTGGGATAAGTGTCACAGAAACTGGACGTGAAGTCGACATGGAGACACCGAGGTTTCCCGATAACAATTCTTTTATCCAACGAAACAACTGATTCAAAATTGGTTGATCAAGACCGTAGAGCTTGTTGAACGCCGCAACATCTTCTGGTGTTGCTTGTCGACCAAGGCTCTGACGTGCAACGTCGCCTGGCAGTACGTGCGTCATAAAGAAAACGATGATCGCAGCAAGTCCTACGGTAAGAACTGACAGCCCAAGCCGCTTAGCGAGAAATGATTTCATGAAGTTAGAACTCTACTCAAGTGTGTGTGGGTAACAAAAAACCCCCAGCGTGCCGAAGCGCGCTGGGGGTTTTTATTTTTTGTTTAGTTAATGCTTATGCCAATTTCACGTTGTTTGCAATGATCTGACCCATTGAGTTGACCTCAAATCCGGTCACACCCTTGCGAGCGCAATAGATCAAGTTCGAGGTGTACGCCAAAATGTACGGTGTCATTTCAAGCGCGCGCTCCTGAACTTTCTTGCTGGCAGCCTTTTGCTTGGCTGGGTTTGGTGCTGCAATGTATTCATCAATTGCTGCGTCCATAACATCGTCATTCAACTGAGCTCCCGACCAGTCTGCAGTGGACTTCCACTCGCGCTGGAGGTATTGGTCAGGCACGCCTCGGCCTGCCCAGTCAGTGATTCCGATGTTCGAAGCCAACCATGAATGGTTGTCATAAGCGAACACTTTGCCCTTTGCCGATGGGTATGGGTTGTATGTGTAGTACACAGCTCCACCACCGTCTGATCCGTCAATGAACAAGTTCACCTTGATGCCAATTTTGGCAAATGATGTCTTGATCAACTTTGCGTACTTATTGATGTCGTCACGTGCCCAGGTTGAAAGGTCCACGGTGAATCCCTTAGGAACACCAGCTTCCTTCATGAGTTCCTTTGCCTTGTTGACGTCCATCTTGCGCTGTGGAACTGACTTGTCTGCTGATGCGTAAGGATCCATAACGCTGTCGTTTCCAACAACGCCGCCGATTCCCTTCATTACACCCTTTACATAACCAACGCGGTCAATGGTGAGTGCTGCTGCTTGACGAACACGCTTGTCCATGAATGGACCAAAGTTGCAACGCAAGTGAACGTGTGCGAAACCTGCTCCAGCCTTGGTGGTCAAGATGTTGAACTTGCTCTTATCAAGTGACAATGCGTCAGCTGCTTCAAGTGCTGCAACTGCATCAAGCTTGCCGGTCTTGAGTGCTGGCAATGCTGTTGCTGCTGAGGTGTACTGAATGAGTTCCATCTTGTCGAAGCCAGGCTTGAAGTTGGTGTCCCAGTAGTACGGGTTCTTCACAAGCACGGTCTTTTCGAACTCGGTGTAGCTCTCCATCTTCCAAGGGCCAGCTGAGAGCATGGTCTTTGTCCATGCAGCACCGCCGTCTGCGCCCTTCTTGATGATGCACATTCCGTACGAAACCGATGACACGGTGTACGGGAAGTTGCCCGAAGCGGTCAACAAGTTGAACACGATGGTCTCGTTGTCTACTTTGACGATGCCGTTTGCATCGAGCAGACCAGTGAAGTTGCCCTTCGAACGTGATGGGTTAGCGGTGAATACCGACTGGTAGGTGTAAATGATGTCTTCAACGGTTACAGGTGTTCCGTCGTTGAACTTCACGCCCTTGCGGATCTTGAATGTCCAGGTCTTTGCACCATTCGATGACTTCCAGCTTGTTGCAATGCGTGGCTCAAGTGAACCGTCAGCCTTTTGGAAACAAAGCCATTCACCTACTTGAGAGATGATGAACAAACTTCCGTCTGAAGTTTCCCATGGAGCAGCAGGGTGTACTTGCTTACCCGTTGCAACGCGGAAAGTTGTTCCAGCTGCTGCACTTGCTGCACCTGATCCGACGATGCCAGCAACTGGCAACGCGGCACCGGCTGCAGTTGCTGCTGCACCCTGAATGAAATGACGACGCGAGACACCAGTCTTCGCAACGCCATTTGTTGTTTCGTCAATAATTGTCATTTTTCCCCCATAGGTAGATGGTCTAACGCTCCAGAAAATACGTTCCTGAAGATGGGTAAACAATAGGCAAACGTTTAAGGGTTTCGCAAACTCATCCTGTGGATAACTTCGAGCGACCCTTTGCCGCCAAGTGCCGTGTTTATTGGGTTTGCCAGAATTTGACAAGAAATTCAGGAAAAAGGGATTCGGTTCTCGGGCCTGGACGTCTACATATATAAGGAGTGGGGTTGTTGGCTGGTGCCCTGATTAATCAGCGACCTACTACCTTTTTGGTGGTGTCAATAGTCACTGTCCCACTAATTGTACAATAAATGCGTGGTACACCCGTTTGTCAATCTGATGTTTATGTGGACGTCACAGAATACGAATGCGGTGCGTTAGATATTCGTGGAACTTGAGCCATTTAACATTTTGGTTGCCGACCGCGATGCAACAGTCGGCGTCATCTCATCAATGCTGTTGTCGTCGGCACTTGCCTCCGAACTTTCTGCGATTCAAGCGAAGGTGAGAGTTCTTGTTGCACCCGAAATCATTGCTCTTAGTGACGAAATTGAATTGCCGGAAGAAGTTCGCAAGATTGAAGAACAAGCATTGGGTGCGACTCGAGCCGATGTTGCGGATGCGAAGTTAATTGTTGCCTTTTCGGGTTTGGATGTTCAAAAGTTGCAAGAACTACGTGAGCTCGGGATTGCGGCACCAGCAGTGAATTTGTGCCAGTTTGTAGACAATTTGGACGGGCTAACCCACACTTCTTTGTCTACTCAAATCAACGCTGGAGACGTCATTGTTGGCGCAGCGCTGCAATTTGGTTTTAGTGGTGGTTCATCCACGTGCAACATTTGTGAAGCAAAAGAGCATGGAAATATGAACTATTGGATCAGCATTGCTGATACGTGTTCACGTTTTGCACAGTCTGTGCAGAAGATGCGGTCTTAGGGCAGTAATTATTTTGTAAGCAATGCAGATGGCGTAATGCCAAGCGCAACGCTTAAACGCACGATGGTGTCGAGTGCTGGAGAGAAGTGACCGTTTTCAATTCGGTTGATTGTTTTGCGGTCAACACCAGCAATTTCTGCAAGACGTGCCTGGCTCAAGTCGGCATCAGTACGCAACTCGAACAAACGATCGGCGAGCACTTTGCGCATGTCTTTAACTTCGCGCTTTAAGGTTGCTTCTGTTGCTTTGCGTACGAGTGTTTTTGCCATACCTGAAACGATAATCATTTTGCGGACAGAAGTCCGAACTTTGCCTCAATTTTTTATCAAGACATAAGTCATACATACATATAGGGTGACCTCATGCGAATCGGAGTGTTGACAGGCGGTGGCGATTGCCCTGGCCTCAACGCCGTCATCAGATCTATTGTGCGCAAGGCTGAAACCCAATTTGGGGCTGAAATTATTGGGTTTTACGACTCTTGGGACGGAGTTATGGAGCAGCGTTATTCGTTGCTAAAAACCAACGATGTGCGGGGGATAGCACCCAAGGGTGGAACAATTTTGGGAACACGTCGAGGTGGACCTTTCGACGAACAAGATGGCGTTGCCAATGTACAACGGGCTTTTAGCGATTTAGGACTTGATTCCCTAGTGGTGATTGGTGGAAATGGTTCGCTCACCGTCGCATCTCGACTGCACGAAGAATTTGGGCTGCCAACCATTGGTGTGCCAAAAACGATTGATAACGATGTTGTCGGCACCGATGCCACATTTGGCTTCCAGACAGCTGTGCAAATAGCTACCGATGCAATCGACCGATTGCACACCACGGCGGAAAGCCATGATCGCATCATGGTGGTTGAAGTGATGGGCCGAGACGCAGGTTGGATAGCCCTACATGCAGGTATTGCCGGTGGAGCCACCGCCATTGTGGTGCCAGAAGCTCCATTCGACATTGTTGAACTGACCGAGATCGTGAAACGTCGTCACGAAAATGGTCGGTATGCATCCATCGTGGTGGTTGCCGAAGGCGCGAAGCCAAAAGCTGGCACATTAGAAATTCCACCACCGGTGATCGATAAAAACGGTCACGCGTACAACGGCGATGTCTCGCGCGTGATTGCCAGTGAACTTGAAGCGCGTACGGGGTACGAGTCGCGATTAGTGCAACTTGGGCATGTGCAGCGCGGTGGAACTCCAACGAGTTATGACCGTGTGCTCGCATCGCGATTTGGTCTTGCCGCTGTTGACGCGTGCGTGAAAAAGGAGTTCGGTCAGATGGTGGTGTTGCGCAGCGGTGAAATTAAGCGCGAGTCAATGAAAGTGACGAGTGGAAAAACTCGCACTATTAATTTGGATTTATACAACGACGTCGTTGCGTCGTTTGTTGGCTAACGCAAAACGCTAGATCAGTGAGGTGGGCCGAATTGTCGGTCGCCTGCATCGCCGAGTCCTGGAACGATGAACGCTTGTTCATTTAGTCGTTCGTCGATTGATGCAGTCACAATGTGCAAGTCCATTCCCGACTTTTCTAAGTACGCAATTCCTTCTGGTGCAGCAAGCACGCAAGCAATGGTGATTGGTTGTGGAGCACCGCGCGCTGCAAGAAGTTTGCATCCGTATTCAAGTGAACCACCAGTTGCAAGCATTGGGTCGAGCACGATGCAATGGCGACCATCAAGGCGTGACGGAAGTTTTGCTACGTACTCGCTTGGCTGATGAGTTTCTTCATCGCGCTGTACGCCAACGACAGCAATGTCGGCATCGGGCAGAAGTTCCATGGCGGCTGGCAACATGCCAAGACCCGCACGAAGAATTGGCACGAGCACTGGACGTTGCGAAATTTTGATGCCATCGGTTTCGGCAAGAGGAGTAGTCACACGAACCTTTGTCGTAGGAACATCGCGCAAAGCTTCAGCGATAACCACGAGTGAAAGGCGGCGCATTTCGGCACGGAAGAATTGATTCGAAGTATTTTGATCTCGAAGATGCGTGAGTGCTTCAGCAACAACAGGGTGATTGACAACGGTGACTTTTACGGACATGTACCTATCTTTGCCGATGGGTAGAGTTTTGACCAATGTCGAATCCTTTGCGAATTCAGCTTGCACATAGTCCTGCAGATGCTGCGCTGATTTCGCAGGTCTTTGATGAGGTTTGGTCGGTAAAAACCATGGTTTCCCCAGAGATCATCGTGGCGTCTTTGCATAACGGGGCCTATGGGTCGGTGGTATGGGACGGCGATCTGCCAGTGGCGGCGGCATTTGCCATTGTTGGAAAATCGCTCACCAAACAGCCGGGCGAATTGAACCTGCACTCGCATGCTGCAGGCGTTGTTCAATCGCATGCTGGTCGGGGAATTGGAACCCAATTGAAAATGCATCAATGGCAGTGGGCTCGTGAAAATGGCTTTGCCACCATTACGTGGTCGTTCGACCCCTTGGTGCGACGAAATGCTTGGTTCAACATGGTGAAACTTGGCGCGAGCGTAACGAACTATTACCAAAATTTTTATGGCGAACTAGATGATGGAATAAACGCCGGCGAACAAAGCGACCGCGTGTTGGTGCAATGGCAAGTGTTGGCAGCAGGCGAGCCACAATCGCTGGAAGTGGTGACAGAACAAGTTGGCGACGTAGTGATTGCAACGCCAGACGATATTGAGTCGCTGCGCAAGAACAACAAGGCCGAAGCGCAAATGTGGCGTGCTCGGCAGCGTGCAGCCTTTGAAGAAGCCATTGGCAATGGTTTCTCGGTGCGAGGATTGAACTCAGAGTATTCATATGTCTTGAGCAGGGGATAAGCCATGATCCGCAGAATTGAAATCGTGCGCGCTCACATTAATTTGGTGTCGCCGTTTCGCACATCGTTTGCAACTGAGGTAGATCGAGACTTGCTGTATGTGCACGTTGTCGGTGATGACGAAGAAGGTTGGGGAGAGTGCGTTGCAATGGCCGCACCGTTGTATTCGTCTGAATACGTAGACGGCTGCGAAGAAGCGATGAAGCGCTATTTGATCAAGATGGTTACGCCAACAACAACGGCAGAAGAATTTGTGCAGAAGGCGTCGGTCATTCGCGGCAATTTCATGGCTAAGGCAGCTATCGAAGCAGCACTGTTGGACTATCAATTGCGTAAAGCCAACATGTCGCTCGCAACGTTTCTCGGAGCAACACAAACACAAGTTGCATCTGGAGTGTCAGTTGGAATTCAGCCAACGATTGATGACTTGCTGCGAGTGGTTGCTGAATATCGCGCAGATGGGTACGTGCGCATCAAATTGAAAATTGAACCTGGCCTTGACATTGATCGCGTACGTGCAGTGCGTGAAGCATTCGGTCCAGACATGCTGCTACAGGTGGATGCGAATGCTGCATACACCGTTGACGACGCAGCGCACCTGGCCAAACTTGACGAATTCAACCTGTTGCTCATTGAGCAGCCATTGCCCGAAGAAGACATTGTTGGCCACGTGGAATTGAGCAAGCGTGTTGGCACGCCGATTTGCTTAGATGAATCCATCACTTCGTATGACGTTGCTCGTGGCGCTCTCGATATCAATGCATGTTCAATTATCAACATCAAGCCAGGTCGTGTTGGTGGGTACTTGGAATCAAAACGCATTCACGACTTGTGCCTGTCACGCGGAGTTCCCGTGTGGTGCGGGGGAATGTTAGAAACCGGAATTGGCCGTGCTGCCAACCTTGCACTCGCAGCGCTTCCTGGGTTCACGCTTCCAGGCGACACGTCAGCTTCAAAGCGCTACTTCTCACAAGATGTCACGACGCCATTTGAATTAGTTGACGGTTATATCGAAGTTCCAAACACGGTTGGCATTGGCGTGCGACCGATTACTGAAGTACTGAGCCCAATGACGTCGCGCGTCGACTCGTACACCATTACGAATTAACAGTTACGCGTTTAGCGTGACAACAACAGCGGTCTCGGGCTGATCTTTATGGCTGCCGAAATGTTCGGAGAACCACAAGTAGATCGAAAACACTTTGTAGGTGAACCCGTACTTGTGCGCGACTGCATCGCGTACTTTTTCGGCTTCCGCGCCACTAATGACGACTGCAGTTCCACTCACTATTGGTGAACCCTCAACAATTCGGCCGCGAATGTCGCATGGCTGCACGGTGACGGTGTTGGTGTGGGCGAGGCGTTTTGCTTTGCCGGCGTTGGCGTCAATGGTGAAGCCGAACACGTTTGGCCCGAGATAGTGAAGCGGTGCGACCCACACAGGAGTTGCGATCGGAGTTCCGTTCTTGCGAGTGGAAACAAACGAGATGTACTTGGCCGCATGTATTGCGTTTATTGCGGGGGAGGATGACGTATTCATGTACTGGTCGGAGTGACAGGATTCGAACCTGCGACCCTCTGGTCCCAAACCAGATGCGCTACCAAGCTGCGCCACACTCCGCTAACTACATCATCCTAGCGATGACAAGTGAAATACAGGCGAGAGAAAACTTACGCGCGCTTTGCAGCACGAGCCAAGCGACGAGCAGTTTTGCCAATCGGTTGCAAGTGGCGATGGTCTAGATCGCCAATTTCGGTGCCGTTCGTAAAGCGCACGCGATACCGAAGCCAGTTGAAGCCATTGGCCAAGATGACTTTGCCCTCGGTTCCAATCGGAAGACCGTCTACTTCGGCGGTGAGGGAGACCTTGTCGCCCATCTTCAGGTTGATCTGGCCCTCATGGGGCGTTGCGAGTGCATGGGGCTTCCACGAGGCTGTCACGAATGCAAAGGGTACACTTTGCGCCCTGTGAAAACCATTATTGAGACCCTCGAGGGCAACAAAGTCAAAGTGTCGGTGGAA
>CANIHL010000008.1 GCA_947467375.1 Acidimicrobiaceae bacterium
ACGTTGCAAAAATTTGGCCATCAGCTAGCTGACGACATTTTGGTATCGGTACGTGGGCGCCTCGATAAGCGAGATGACAGCAGGGTTGGATTCATGGCAATGGACATCACCGTGTTGGAAGGGTTGCGTGCTTTCCAAGACTCGCTGCACCTAAAGATCGCTGCTCAGGTGTTGTCTGAAGCCACCATTGAATCGCTGAAATCAACGCTGCTGGAGTACCCAGGAACATCGCCTGTGTATTTGCATCTCGGACCAGAGAATGTGTTGCGACTCAGTTCTGAATTCAATGTCAACCTTGATCGGGCGATTGGCGTGTTGCGTACGGAGTTTGGCGAAAACGCCTATATCGAATAGGCACTACTCGAGCACATAGGGCGGTGCAGTATTGGCCCGTCGCAAACCACATTTTTGCTGGCAGACTGTAGTCATGTCAGTTGAGGTTGAAACGCGTGATTGTGCGTCCCTTACAGATATCGAGATCGAAGAATTGGCTGCCATGGGTGGCTTTTTCTCCCAAGAGGTAATTACCAAGGCCAAAGAGGACTGGGTGTTGTTTACCAGTGCCAAAATCAGCGGCAAGGTTCATGGTTTCACATTTTCAACGCTTGAGCGCATCGGTGGAACTCCATGTGTGTTGCTCGGCATGATGAGTGTGAAGCGCACGCCAAAGCGTGATTCAGTGCTCAAAGGCTTGATGACTGAGGCGTATCACCGTGCGCTTATGGCTTTCCCAGACGAAGATGTTGTTGTCGGTTCGCGTTTTTTGAACGCTGAAGGGCTCGAGTCGTTTAAGGCGCTGACTGAAATGATTCCTCGTCCAGGACATCGTGCTGTTGGCGAAGAGCGTGCATGGGGCAAACGTCTTGCTCGTAGATTCGGCGTTGAATCCACATACGACGAACAGAGTTTCATTGTGAAGACAAACGGACACAGTGGATTCCTCGATCATGAATCAACGAAGCCGGAAAAAGTGAACCCCGATGTTGCAGCGCAATTTAAGGGCGTAACAAAGGCCAAGGGTGGAGCGCTCATCGTTCATGGTTGGACCATGGCAGAGTCACTTGCCAAGCTTGGCAAACTCGAAAAGCACTAACGGTTACCGCGGTGAAATTCACCGATCTTGTTCGTTCCCGTCGAATGACGCGGGCTTTTCTACCTCAACCAATTGGCGAAGATGTTTTACATTCGCTTATTGACTTGGCACTTCGCGCTCCTTCGGCTGGAAAAACGCAAGGCACACATTTCGTAGTGCTCACGGGCGAAGATGTTGCTGCCTTTTGGAACGACACGCTGCTAAACGAAAAACGAACGACATTTCGTTGGAAACATCTACTTGATGCACCCGTGATCATTCTTCCGTTTGTCGACCCACTTGCATATGTTGCTCGGTATGCCGAGGCTGACAAGGCAGCAACTGGGCTTGGTGAGGGCCTAGACGTATGGCCAACTCCGTATTGGACGGTTGATGGATCGTTTGCGGTCATGTCGTTGTTGTTAGCAGCGCATGATGTCGGACTAGGCGCATTGTTCTTTGCGGTGTTTAACGGTGAACAACAACTGCGCACTCGATTGGGTGTTCCCGAGCACATGCAGTTGCTTGGCGCAATTGCCTTGGGCCATGCTGCACAAGATGGTGAAAAGGGCAGAAGTTCTGTTCGACCACGAATGCCGCTACAGGAAGCGATTCACCAATCGCATTGGTAAATAGTTACGCGAGTGCGACGCGTAGGGTTTCCACCAATTCGTCAGGTGATGTGGTTGGCTTCATGCACGCGTATTCTTTGCACACGTAGGCAGAGTGTTGATTGCGGTCAGTCCACAATGGGGAGTCATACGGCTCGCCCCATGCAAGCACCACGGTCGGCAACCACCGTTTGCGGAGTTCGCGCAACATGTCGGGTTGATTACCGGGTAGTGCGACTTCGGTAATTCCTGCGTGGCACAGGTGAACAGATGCGAGCAAATTGCCGAATGCAGATGGAGCGCTAGTCGCAATGCGTGCAAGAAGGCGCAATATTTGTTCGGCATGGTGGGTGTATCGGCTGTTGCCAGTGAGAGCGCCAAGTCGGTACAACGCAAGCGCTGCGGTTGAGTTTGCTGATGGAGTCGCATTGTCCATCACATCTTTTTGACGAACGATGAGCTGTTCGCCATTGTCGGGGGTGGTGAACAGTCCGCCATTGACGGCATCCCAGCATTGAGTGAGCATTTCGTCGGCTGCTTCTTGTGCGTAGGTAATCCAGCGTGCTTGACCACTTGCTTCACCAAGCCGAGTGAAGGCGTCAACCAATTGCGCAAGGTCGGCTGCAAGGGCTCGGTGTCGTGCCTGTGGTAAGCCCGATTCCTGCCAACTGCGGTGCCAATTGGCTTGCGCAGTGCGAAGTTCGCGCACGAGAAATTCGCCGTTACGAATTGCTGCTTGCAGCCATTCGTCAGATTCAAAAAAGAAAGCAGCCTCGGCAAGTGTTGCCAGCATCATGGCGTTCCACTCGGTAAGTACCTTGTCGTCGAGAAGTGGTCGCTTGCGAGATTCTCTGTGCTGATACAGAAGCTGTCGGGCCTCTTCCACGTCAGGTGGACGCGAGAGATCTCCTCGATGATGAAGCCTCACGGGAATGTTTTTGCCTTCAAAGTTTCCTGGGACGGTTATTTCGTACCAAGTGAGTGCTGCTTCGTGAAGATGCGCAGGGAGGGCGTTGATGATTTCATCGCGACTCCAGACATAGAAGTGACCCTCGTGGCTGTGGCCGCTGTCATCGAGTGAGTCTGCGTCTTCAGCGCTAAAGAATCCACCGTCGCGGTGCGTGAGGTCGCGCAGCACATATTCGATGGTTTCGCGTGCAACTTGTTTCCAAGTTTCATTGCCGAACAGCATTCCTGCGTGCAAATACACACGTGCAAGCAATGCCTGGTCGTACAACATTTTTTCGAAGTGGGGGACTAACCACATTTCATCCACGCTGTATCGCGAGAATCCGCCACCAATGTGGTCGTACATGCCGCCACTAGCCATGGCATCAAGCGAGGTGGTCACGATGTTTTCGAGATCACTATCTTCGCCAGCAAGCAGTTGGCGCAGCAATACTTCCAGGTTCATCGTGCTTGGGAACTTCGGTGCATTACCAAATCCACCCCACGTTGCATCGAAGCTTGCGCGTAGTTGGGTAACAGCAAGTTCAAACGTTGAAAATTCGGCAATGGTTGAATGCTGTTCAATCTTTGCCGTGCGTTCAAGTGCTTCCATCAAGGCATCAATGTTGTTGTTGATGTCGTCGCGACGGTTGTTCCAAGCCTCGGTGATTGCGTTCATCAGTTGCAGGAACGAAGGCTTCGGGAAATAGGTTCCGCCAAAGAATGGTTTTCCATCTGGAGCAAGAAAGACCGTCATTGGCCATCCGCCTCGGCCAGTCATTGCCTGAACTGCATCCATATAGATCGCATCAACATCTGGGCGTTCTTCACGATCAACTTTGATATTGACGAACAGCTTGTTCATGACCGTTGCCGTCTCGAGGTCTTCAAAACATTCATGGGCCATGACGTGGCACCAATGACATGCCGAATAACCCACGGACAACAGGATCGGAACGTTGCGTTCGCGAGCCAGAGCAAATGCCTCTTCTCCCCATGGGAACCAATCCACAGGATTGTCGGCGTGCTGACGAAGGTATGGACTGGTTTGATCGGCCAAACGATTGGTCATGTGTTTGCCTTTACGTTGCAGTTATAGAACGGTGATGTCGCCAACAACGGTCAGTTTTGGAAATGGCGAGCGCGCAGCAACGGTCATTCGTACTCGGCACACAGAAGGCGCTGAAGGAGCGATCAACTTCACGCCACTGACGCGACATGTACCAGCAACAACTTTGTACGTTCGGCTTCCCGATGAGGATGAATTGAACAGTTTTGTCAATTCGGTGGTACTCGCTGGCTTTACAGTGTTCGTAACTTGCCAGATCGGAAAAAATGGCCCGGCTGCACCCGAGATCACAAACTGTTTTGTGCCGCCTCGCGTGTAGGTGATGCCCACACGAATAGTGTGTCGCGCATCGGTTTGGGTGGTGAGGTATTGACGCTTAGTGGCTTTAGCAATTGCAACGCAATCTGCAGGTATTTCGGTGACAACAGGACCGCTTAAATCACAGCGGAACCACTTCACGCTGGAAACGTCTGTGATGGATTCAAGGTTGGCAACGAGTAATTCACTCACATGGCCAACTGCTGCGATTTGAGGAGCGGCTATGGGCGGGAACATACGTTGTAGTTCAGCTAACGCTGCAACCATGTTGATGAGCCCAACGCCAAACGTGAGGTCGCGCCCCGGTTCTCCAATGTCTGTTGCCGTGCGCAACAAGATGTCGCGAACTTGGGTATTCGTAACCCGTGGTTCAGCAGCAAACAACAATGCCGCCGCGCCGGCAACAAAACCTGCAGCCATGCTGGTGCCACTGAGCGAGACGTAATCACCTTTTGCGGTAGAGACAATGTTGGAACCTGGCGCCGCAATGTCGATGTAGTCGCCACGTTGATCGAACGCAGTTGCGCTATTTGACTGGTCGACTGCGGTGACAGCAAGTGTGAGGTCAAGCGATGCAGGCCATTTCGGTTTATCAATAGCACCGCCGTTGCCAGCGGCAGCAACAACTAGGACGCCCTTGTCGTTGGCATAGGTAATTGCTTGGGTCAAACTGGAGCTTTCATTTGTGCCACCAAGTGACAAGTTGATGACCTTTGCACCGTTATCGGCTGCGTAGCGAACTCCAGCGGCGACGTCTCGTGCGTCGCCTTGTCCCGCTTGGTCAAGTACTTGAATCGGCAAAATTTTTGCTCGTGGGGCAACACCGGAACCACCAATGCCGTTATTGGCAGCAGCAGCGATGATTCCTGCAACGTGTGATCCGTGTCCACTGGCATCGATATCGGATCCATCTAGTGACTCAACTGATCCGAAGAACGAGTGACCGGTCAATAAATTCTCTGCAAGGTCAGGATGTGGGCCGCTGCCGCTATCGACAACAGCAACAATGACACCTTGTCCAGTAGTTGTAGTCCAAACACGATCTGCGCCAATGGCAAAAATTCCCCATTGTTGCGCAAGCAGTGGGTCGGTCGCCGCGGCCTGAACATGTGACGTCAGTGTCAAGCAAGAGGCAACGAGTGCAGCGAAACAAATCGCGAGAGTAGTAAGGGGTTTACGCAAGCAATATTGGTCTACACGCCCATTGCGTGGAAGCCACCATCAACGTGCACAATTTCTGCCGTGGTGCACGGGAACCAATCGGAAAGCATGGCCACGCATGTGCGGGCTACCCCGCTCGAGTCGTTGACATCCCACCCAAGGGGAGCGCGGTCATCCCACACATCTTCAAATTTTTGAAAACCAGGAATCGATTTTGCAGCCATCGTGCGAATTGGTCCAGCAGCAACAAGATTGCAGCGAATTTGTTTGCTGCCAAGTTCTTTTGCGAGGTAGCGATTCGTCGATTCGAGTGCCGCCTTCGCAACGCCCATCCAGTTGTACGCAGGCCATGCAACGGTGTTGTCGAAATCCAAACCGACAATCGTTCCTCCATTAGTCATGAGTGGAACGAAAGCATCCGCCAAGGTTTTTAGCGAGTACGCGGATATTTGCATCGCGACCGAAACGTCGGACCACTGTGCAGCCATGAAATCGTCGCCGAGGCATACAGCTGGTGCGAATCCAATGGCATGCAGTACGCCGTCTACTCGCCCAAATTGGGCTTTGGCGGCTTCGCGAGCAGAAACGATGTGTTCGTCAACAGTGACATCGAACTCCACAACTTTGATTTCGGTGCTCAGCTTGCGCGCGGTTCGCTCCGTGATGGAAAGGCCACGTCCTGCTCCCGTGAGCATGACCTGGGCACCTTCCTCAAGTGCAAGCTTTGCGACCCCGAAGGCGAGTGAGGCGTCGGTCAGCACGCCGGTGACGACAATGTTTTTCCCATTCAAAATTCCCATGCCTATGACCGTAGTTCCCGAGTGTGGTTTGTGTAAGGCTTCACGTATGCGGATTGGAATTATTGGCGGCACCGGGCCAGCAGGAAGCGGGTTAGCCCTGCGAATGAGCGTTGCCGGTCATCAGGTGCTTATCGGGTCTCGGTCAAAAGAGCGTTCAGAAGAAAAGGCCGCTGAGCTGATTGCTCAATGGCCCGAACACAAGTTGAAATTCGACACTGGCACGAATGAAGCCGCTGCCAATTGTGACTTGATTGTTGTCGCAACGCCTTGGGATTCAACTGCCACCATTGTTGGCGAACATGCCGAAGCATTGCGCGGCAAGGTTGTGGTCACTATGGCGAACGCTCTAGTGAAGGTTGGTAAAGAGTTTCAACCATTGGTTCCACCGCGGGGAAGTATTGCTGCGCACGTACAAGCTGAAATTCCTGGCAGTCGCGTCGTCGCAGCAATGCAGCATCTTCCTGCAAAGGAACTTGGCAATCTGAATCATCACGTTGATTCCGATGTGTTGATTTGTTCAGACTTTCCCGAAGCGATCGAAATTGTCAGCGATCTGGTTGCACAAATTCCTGGCTGCAGACCACTGAGCACAGGTCGCTTGTCAAATGCACTTGCGCTCGAGGCATTCACCGCAGTGTTGTTGCAGTTGAATGTGCGCTACAAAACACGAGTGGCTCCACGGCTTACCGGAATTCCAGACGTTGACCCGATTAGTGGTCGCAATATGAAGTTGGACTAATCAACTTGACGATGAAGTTGTTTGATACCGCGCAGCAAGAGATAGTCGAATTTGCTCCGAACCCAACGGTGCTGATGTACACGTGCGGAATTACTCCGTACGACGCGACACACTTAGGTCATGCCTTCACCTTTATCTCTTATGACGTACTACAGCGTCGGCTGATCGATATGGGCCATCAAGTGAAGTGCGTGCGCAACGTCACCGACGTAGATGACCCACTGTTTGCCAAAGCTCGCGAACTTGGAGTTCATTATCTCGATCTTGCAGCAGGTGAAGAGGCGCGTTTCGAATCGGACATGACTGCGTTGAACGCACTGCCTGTGCACAGCACTCCGCGCGCATCTTCGGCGATTCCCGACATTCGCGGATTCATCGGCATGGTGATTGACCGCGGGTTTGCTTATGAATCTGGTGGTTCGGTGTATTTCGACGTGGAGAAGTTTCCACAGTTTGGCAGCGTGTCGCATTACAGCCGCGAAACCATGATTGCGCTTGCTCGTGAGCGCGGCGGCAATGTTGACGACCCGCATAAACGAAACCCACTCGACTTTGTGTTGTGGCATCCATCAGCATCTGACGAACCATCGTGGGACACCATGTGGGGAGCGGGCCGACCTGGTTGGCACATCGAATGTTCCGCCCTTGCACTTCGCGAACTTGGAACCACAATCGACCTGCACGGTGGCGGAAGCGACTTAATTTTCCCGCATCACGAATGCGAGCGAGCCCAATCTGAAGCTGCAACTGGCCAACAGTTTGTGAAGCACTGGATGCACGTGGCGATGGTGTCGATGGACGGCCACAAGATGTCGAAGAGCCGTGGCAATTTGGTGTTCGTCGATAAGTTGCGTACCCAACATGACCCGATGGCAATTCGATTGGGACTGATTGAGCACCACTACCGCACGGAGTGGGAATGGGACGACCAACTCATGGCGCGTAATGAGGCGCGACTTGCGCAATGGAAGTCAGCGGCACAAGTAGGAAACTCGCAAGGTGACTCTGGGTTGCTTGCAGAGGTGCGCTCGGCTCTAGACAATGATCTCGATACGCCTACGGCTGTAGCACTCGTCGATGCTGCAGCAAAAAATGGAGTAGCAGTAGGAGACAGTGCACGCCTACTAGGGGTCGTTATCTGATGTCGACGCGGGTCGATGACTTGTATTCGGGTGCTACCGAACTGCAGTCGCGAATTCGACCTGCTGTGCGAATAGTTGCTAATCGACTGTGGCGTTTCGACCTTCAAGGGTTTGAGCAACTTCCCGAAACCGGCCCAGCAATTTTGTGTGCCAACCACGTCAGTTTTTTGGACTCAGCGTTTCTCATCATCCAAGCACCACGCAATATTTCTTTTGTCGGTAAGAGCGAATATCTCGATTCCTGGAAGACGCGACGATTATTTCCCGCGCTTGGCATGATTCCCATTGATCGCGAAGGTGGGGAGAAGGCGCAGGTTGCACTTGATGCGGCAGAAAATGTCTTGCAACGTGGAGAACTGTTTGGCATTTTCCCAGAGGGAACACGAAGTCGAGATGGGATGTTGTACAAAGGCAAAACCGGCGCTGCACGATTGGCCGTCAAACTTAATTGCCCAATTTTTCCCGTTGGCATTGTTGGCACACGTGAAATTCAGCCACCCGATGCAAAACTGCCTCGCGTCGGTGGGCGAGTCAGCATCACGATCGGCAAAGCAATTTTGCCCGAACGATATGCACAGCGCAGTGACGATCATTTCGTGTTGCGAGAAATGACTGATGAAGTGATGTTTGAAATACAGTCCATGACTGGCCAGCAATATCGAAATGTCTATGCCAGTAAACGGCAGGACGAGCAGTTGCCATTGGGGGAACAACAGAGAGTGCCAGTCGCCACGGGCAAATAGGGCGGTCCGTGTAAGGCTCGCGAACCTAGACTGAAGACGCGATGAATGCAGCAACTCTTGATGTCACACTGCCAGATGGTTCTGTACGGACACTGCCGGCTGGTTCGACAGGGCTTGACTTAGCTCAATCCATTGGGTCACGGTTGGCTAAGGCGGCGCTCGCAGCGGTTGTCGATGGCAACGAAGTGGATATTTCGGTGCCATTGCGCGATGGGGCACAGGTCGCGATCATCACTGCGGATTCAGAAGCAGGTCGTCATGTGCTGCGTCACTCAACTGCTCACGTGCTTGCACAAGCGGTGCTGCAACATTTTCCTGGCGCCAAATTCACTATTGGCCCAGCCATTGAAGATGGCTTTTATTACGACTTCGAACTACCTGATGGCAAAACATTCAGCGATAACGATTTAGAAGCAATTACCGAGCGCATGCGCGCAATTGTAAAAGCCGATCAACCGTTTGTTCGCTCGGAAATGAGCGCGGCAGAAGCGCTTGCATTATTTGTTGACCAACCGTACAAGTGCGAAATTATTGAGCGCGTAACAACTGGCGCAGCCGATGGATCGGATGCGAGCGAGGTTGCTGGCGATGGATCTGTCAGCGTGTATCGCAACACCGAAAGTTTTGTTGACTTGTGTCGTGGACCGCACGTTCCAAGTACTGCACGTCTTGGTCATTTTGCGTTGATGAAAGTTGCCGGCGCGTACTGGCGCGGAAATGAAAAGGGTCCGATGCTGCAGCGCATTTATGGCACTGCATGGGAGTCGAAGGCTGCACTCGAAGAGCACATCACGCGAATTGCTGAAGCTGAAAAGCGCGATCATCGTCGTCTTGCAACCGAAATGGACCTGCTGTCGTTTCCATCTGAACTAGGCGGCGGTCTTGCGGTATGGCATCCAAAGGGTGCGATCGTGCGCAAAATCATGGAGGACTACAGCCGATATCGCCACCAAAACGGCGGCTATCAATTTGTGTTTACTCCGCACATTGCAAACGCGCAGTTGTTCGAAACTTCTGGTCACCTGCATTTCTACAAAGACGGCATGTATCCGCCAATGGAAATGGACAACGGCACGTACTACCCGAAGCCGATGAACTGTCCGATGCACTGCTTGATCTATCGCGATCGCCAACGCAGTTACCGCGAACTCCCACTTCGCTTATTCGAACTGGGAACGGTGTACCGCTACGAACGCGCAGGAACGCTGCACGGCCTGTTACGCATTCGCGGATTTACTCAGGATGACAGTCATATTTTCTGCACCGAAGACCAAATGGCAGACGAAATTACGTCGTTGCTTGATTTTGTGCTGTCGGTGCTTCGCCAATTTGGGTTTGAAGACTTCGAATTCAAATTGTCCACTCGTGACTTGGAGAAGTCAGTGGGATCGGATGAAATTTGGGATAAAGCAACAACCGCTCTGCGCGAAGCGTTGAATCGCCATGGAGTGAAGTACTCCGTAAAGGAAGGCGATGCTGCGTTTTACGGACCAAAGATTGACATCGATGTGCGCGACGCGATCGGCCGCAAGTGGCAGCTCAGCACCATTCAATGTGACTTCAACTTGCCAGAGCGCTTCGGCTTGGAATACATCGGAAGCGACAACAGTCGCCATCGTCCAATTATGTTGCACCGCGCACTATTTGGATCTGTTGAGCGATTCTTTGGTGTGTTGTTAGAGCATTACGGCGGAGCATTCCCAGCTTGGCTTGCCCCAGTACAAGTGCGCGTCTTGGCGGTTACCTCGCAACACGAGGAATACGCGCAGTCGCTTGTGAAACGCATGCGTGCCGAAGGGTTCAGAGTCGATACTGCTGAAGCCGATGAACAATTGGGCAAGCGCATTCGTAGCGCCAAGCTTGAACGCATTCCGTTTGTACTTGTTGTCGGCGACGACGACGTGAAGAACAACACGGTTGGTGTGAACCCACGGGGAGGCGACGTGATTCGCGATGTGAAGGTGGACGCATTTATTGCGCAGCTGCACGACGAGACTCGTACAGAAGCCACAGCTGGAAACCTGTAATCAACATGTTGGATCGTTTGTGGAACGGCTGGCGTGCACAGTATGTGCAACGCGATTCGCACGGTAAGCATTCTGACGAATCGGTGTTCACCGAGATATTGAAATCCAATCGTCCTGACGAAGAAACGTTCATCGTGCATCGTGGTGAAACGTGCTTCGTCATCATGAACGCATTCCCGTATTCATCGGGACATGTGCTGGTTATTCCATATCGAGAAGTTCCCGATTTAGAAATGCTCACCGCGCAGGAGACAAGCGAAATTTGGTCGACTGTTACAAAGGCTGTGCAAGTTCTGAAAGCTGAGTACAAGCCACAGGGAATGAACGTAGGAATTAATTTGGGCCATGCCGCAGGTGGAAGCGTTGCGCAACACCTGCATATTCACATCGTTCCGAGGTGGGGTGGCGATTCCAATTTCATGGTTGCAGTAGCGACGGCGAAAATTTTGCCGGAAGCGCTAGATGTGACAGCGCAGCGAATTCGAAATCGATGGAAGGAAATGCAGTGAACGATGTAAACAGCAACGAGATTCGTGACCAACTTCCGAGCGACCTTGACGTTTCGGCATTTGTTGGGCCGTATCAGTTTCCCGATAACAGTCGTCGTCGCATACCTGGCTATCTGTATTTAGGAATAGCTGCGCTGAGTCTGTTGCTGTGGCTTGTCAGCGATCAGTCTTCAGGATTAGTTAATGACGGGTTCCTTGTGTTTGCTATTGCGCTTGCCGCCTTTGCGGTATTCGTGTTGACTTCATCGTGGAAGATGACCATCAACGAACGAGATGCACTGGTGCACGCTTCACGTGCAGTCGAATTTGCCGTCGGTCATGCTTCGGCGCAGCAGGTGTGGCGAGGTGTTCGCAGTCGTCCTACCTGGCGAGTGTTTTGCTACAGCGCGCAGGAACCACCAACTCATCGTGGTTTGGTGTTAGTCGATGCGGTTAACGGCGAAATTGTTGAATGCCTGGTTGAAATCAACCCAGATAACGCTGCGACTTCGAAGTAAGCGACATTCACTAGTATTTAGCCAATGTTCGACGGCCAGTTCAAAACTCAAATCGAACGCTATGTTCGACCGGTAGGGGAATCCCTTCGTCGCACTGGTCTGTCGCCGGATCACTTCACCATCCTTGGGCTTTGCGTTGCGGCTGCGTCTGCGGTTGCCATTGGCGCCGGCAAGATGCAGCTTGGCTTATTGCTCGTTATTTGTTCTGCACTTCCCGACTTGCTTGATGGGGCGCTTGCAAAAGCATCCAACTCGGCCAGTCAGCGTGGAGCGTTCTTCGATTCTGTAGTTGACCGCGTGAGTGACTCATTCCTCTTCGGAGGAGTTGCCTGGTTCTATGCCAGCTCAAATTCTCCGAAGTTTTCCATTGTTCCATTCGCCATTCTTGGCGCATCGCTCATCATTTCTTATGAGCGCGCAAAGGCAGAGTCACTTGGGCTGTACGCCAAGGGTGGGCTTATGGAACGTGCAGAGAGAATCATCTTGTTGTGCTTCGGATTACTTTTTGACTCGCTGTTGAAGTGGGTTATGGTGGTCATGTTGGTTCTCGTGGTGATGACAGCCGTGCAACGTTTCGCCAAAGTATGGAAGCAAGCTGCCGTTGCTCCTGTAACAGCAGAGAAGCAAGCAATTCGTCGATCGCGTCGTGCGTCGCGCAGAGCTCGCCGCGATGATTACCGCGCACGTTTTCAGCGTCGACGTCGCCTTCAGTAATTCTCAGTTATGGCCGATCCTCGCGACACCGGCTTTGATGCATTAACACTTGCCGGATATCGTGCGGCTTCGTTATTTGCGAAACTCACTCCGGCTCCATTGGCGTTAGGAACATCACTTGCACTTGGTGCGCCGCTCGCTTTGGGTTTTCGTGACAAGCGAGAAATGATTGAACGACATTTACAGCGAGTAAGCCCTTCGCTACGCGGATTCGCATTGCGTCAGGCTGTGCAAGAAGCGTTTCAGAGCTACACGCGTTACTACTTGGAGACATTTCGGTTAGGAACGCTGTCCAAGAAACAAATTCAGGCAGGGTTCACGGTTGACGGTTTTGAACATATCGAAAAAGGCATTGCAGATGGCAAGGGAGTGGTGCTTGGTCTGCCACACCTGGGCGGATGGGAATGGGCTGGCCGATGGCTTGTTGATCAGGGTTATGGGCTGACTGCAGTGGTTGAACGTTTAGACAATGACGAACTCTTTGAATGGTTTCGCGACATGCGCAGCAGGGTTGGGGTGAATGTCATTCCGCTCGACGACAACGCTGGTCTGCGAGTGAGTGCGGCGTTGAAAGACAATCAAGTGGTTTCGTTGTTGTGCGACCGAGATATTCCACGTGATGGTGTGAGGTCGGGGGTTGAAGTCGAATTCTTTGGAGAGCGAACCACGGTTCCTGCAGGCCCAGCGTTCTTTGCTTTGCGAACGGGCGCGGCACTGTTGCCGCTTGCCACGTATTTCACTCGCAAGTCCGATGGGCATCATGCAGTGGTGCGCCCACCAATTCCTGTTGAGCGACAGGGGAGTTTGCGCGAAGATGTTGCGCGTATTACGCAACTTCTCATGATTGAAGTCGAGGGTCTCATTCGTCGTGCCCCAGAGCAGTGGCACTTGTTCCAGCCAAACTGGCCGAGCGACCCAGGGTTTAATTCTTAAGCCAGCAGTGTGCGCAGTTCGTTTAAGCGCTCGTGATTAACGCGATACCAGACCCAGGTTCCACGCTTCTCGCTCAGTAGTAAGCCAGCTTCGCGCAACACTTTGAGGTGGTGACTCACTGTTGGCTGTGATCGACCTGTTGGCTTTACCAAATTGCATGCGCATGTCTCGGTGTTCGGAGATGCAGCGATCAAGCTGAACAACTTGAGGCGAACCGGGTCGGCAAGTGCGGCAAACCCAACGGCCAAACCTGCCGCTTGCTTCGTGGTCAGTGCAGCGTCCGAAACAGGGCCACAGCAATCTTGTGGGGTGGCGATGAATCGCTTCGGCTTTGGGGTCTTTGTTATATTGATGGTTATCAATATAACAAATGAAAGAGGCCAATGATGTCACGAGTACAGCTGGCGCTGAATGTGAGCAATCTTGAAGACGCAATTGAGTTCTATTCAAAGATGTTTAATGCCAAGCCGGCAAAGGTTCGCGAAGGATACGCAAACTTCGCTATCGCCGAACCACCGCTGAAGTTGGTGCTCATTGAACGCGCTGCTGGTGACACGAGTGAGTTCCACCACTTGAATCACCTTGGGGTCGAACTCGAAGATTCAAATCAAGTTGACCAATCCATCGAGCGTTTCGAAAATCTTGGTCTTGTAGAGAAAATCGAAAAAGACACGGTGTGTTGCTACGCGAAGCAGGACAAAGTGTGGGTGCAATCGCCAGATGATGCTCCTTGGGAGTTCTACACCGTGTTGGCAGACTCGCCATCATTTTTTATCAAAGTAGATGGTGTTGAAGGATCGGCGTGCTGCTCATGATGCGGCGTTTAAGTGCTGAGGCTCTGGGCACCGGTTTATTGATCGTTGCCGTAATTGGCTCCGGAATCATGGCCGAACGTTTGACACAAGATGTAGCGCTGCAGTTGCTGTGCAATGCAGTGGCAACGGGTGGCGCGCTCGTTGCGCTGATTCTCATTTTTGCTCCAGTGTCTGGTGCATCGTTTAACCCAATCGTTGGAATTGTTGGCACGTTGCTTGGAGAGGGAAGTTGGAAAGACACAGCCTTGTATGCAATTGCGCAAACGATTGGTGGTTGCATCGGTGCGGTTGTTGCCAACGTGATGTTCGATCTAGATGCAGTCAACTTGTCGGAAAAAGTTCGTACAGGATCCAACATCTGGATTTCTGAAGTTGTTGCCTCGGTTGGATTACTCGTCGTGATTTACGGAACCATTCGCGCCAAGCGCGCAAACTTGGTTCCTTTCACTGTTGCCGCGTGGATCACTGGTGCGTATTTCTTTACATCGTCTACATCAATTGCGAATCCGGCAGTAACCGTTGCTCGCACTCTCAGCAACACGTTTGCTGGTATCGCCCCAGAGTCAGCACCAATGTTTATCGTCATGCAGCTCATCGGTGCGGTTATTGGGTTTGGCATCATTCGTTTCGTATTTGAAGAGAGTGCAGCATGAGCGAACCACGTATTCCGGGTGTGTTGTTCCTGTGCGTGCACAACGCAGGTCGAAGCCAGATGGCCGCCGGGTTCACGCGTTCACTTGGCACCAGTAATGTTCGTGTGTTCTCTGGTGGTTCCGAACCTGCTTCGAAAGTGAATCCTTCGGCTGTTGAAGCCATGCATGAAGTTGGCATCGACATTGCCGACTATGTGCCGCAGAAGTGGTCGATGGAAATGCTGCACGAAGTTGATGTCGTCGTCACCATGGGCTGTGGAGACACCTGTCCGTACATTCCGGGCAAGCGCTACGTGGACTGGCCGTTAGATGACCCTGCTGGCCAAGGTGTTGATGCAGTGCGTCCAATTCGCGATCAAATTAAGACACTCGTTGAATCGTTGTTAGAAGAACTCGGCGTTCGTTAACTTTCGAACGCAGCAAATAATTCTGCAACTGCTTTTGCTTGTCCGCCGCTAGTCGATGACATCACGGCAATCGGGAGCACACCTGCTTTCGCCCAAGCGGCAAATTGATCCCGAACCTGAGATGCATTTCCCGAAATGGTGCAATCACGTAGCCATTCGTCGGTCATTGCTTGTTGCAATTGTTCTGCGAGCGACTCCTTTGGAGTGTTTGCGATGATCGATTCGATGTTGTCCATTTCTTTGTCGTATCCAGCGACTCGCCAGTAGTTGCGGTAGTTGGGGAGCGATACATAGCCAGTCAACGTCTTGCGATGAATGGCATACGCAGCGTCAAGGTCTTCGCTCACCACTGTTGGCACCATGTTGGACATGAAGAACTGATCACGTTGAGCTACTGGAATAGATGCAACCTGTCGGCTGATGTCGCGTAGTGAAGCGTTTGCCCAAATGGCACCTTGTGAAATTTCGGAAGATAACGCAAGCATCTTGTCGCGCAACGTTGCGAGAAAAATCTGGGGAAGTTGTCCAGAAAATCGTTCGTTGGATCGCATCGCCTGAACGTAATTGGCGATATCGGAAAGCGGTTTGCCTGTTGCAACTCCAAGTCGCTGCACGACTGGGCCATGGCTCACTCCAATGCCAAGACCAAATCGACCACCTGAAATTTCATGAATATGTGCTGCAGTGTTTCCTAGTTCAACCGGGTGGCTGTAATACATCGGTTGAATTGACGTCCAAAATGGAATGGTCGATGTTGCATGCGCAAGGGACACACATAAACCAAGCGTTCCCCCCAAACTTGGGCACGCGATGCCTGCAAAGCCGCGACGCTCGGCCTCAACCGCAATGTCCAATATGGCCTGACGCTTCGTTGGAGATGCAACGAGTGAAATCGCAGGAAGTGTGTATGAAGATGGCGTGAAAGTGATCATGGCTTGAATGCTCCTTGTATGCGCCTACCGTATATGCCGTGAACATGTTGCGCATCGCCATGGTGAGTCCGTACAGCGTTTCGGTTCCGGGTGGCGTGCAGGCACAGGTGCTTGGATTGGCTCGCGAGTTGCGCAGGATTGGTCACGAAGTTCGCGTGTTGGCGCCTTGTGATGGCCCGCCGCCGGAGCCGTTTGTAACTCCGCTCGGTAACAGCCTGCCTACCGCGGCCAATGGTTCGGTTGCGCCACTTGCACCAGACCCATCTGCAGCAATGCGCACTATTCGTGCATTAAACGACGAAGCGTTCGATGTCATTCACTTGCACGAACCAATTGTTCCTGGTCCGACAGTGACGGCACTGCTCCTCAAGCTTGCGCCAACTGTTGGCACGTTTCATGCTGCAGGGGACTCCACTTCGTATCGCGTGTTGAATAAAACTGCCCGTTGGGCTGCAGAGCATTTGAGTGTTCGAGTTGCGGTGAGCGAATCGGCGAAAGAGTTGGCGAGTAGATACTTAGACGGCGAGTACACCGTATTGTTCAACGGCATTGAAGTTCAGCGGTACATGAGACCTGCAACACCTCGCGAAACGTCCCCCACGATTTTCTTTTGTGGTCGCTACGAACCACGTAAAGGATTAGAAGTGCTGCTGCAGTCGATGGCGCACTTGCCAAAGAACGTCAAACTGTGGATTGCATCTGATGGTGCAGGAATTGATGATCTGCAAAACACCTATGGCGCCGACGAACGAATTAATTGGCTTGGCCGCATTACTGAAGAAGACAAACTCGACAGGCTGGCCAGGTGTACAGCTTTTTGTGCGCCATCGTTACGGGGAGAGTCGTTTGGCATCGTGTTGCTTGAGGCAATGGCCGCTGGGGCAGCACTCGTGGCTAGCAACATCAGCGGGTACAACAATGTGGCAACACATGATAAGAATGCATTGCTCGTAGAACCAGGAAATCCTGTTGCGCTCGCCGAAGCATTACATGAGGCCACAACAAACGTCACGACCCGTGAACAATTGGTTGCAGGTGGGCATGCACGAGCACAAGATTTTTCAATGCAGCGGCTGGCAGAGTCGTATGTAGAGATGTACAACAAACTGTTAAACGATGAAGCGCAACGTCTGCTCGAGATAGCTCCAAACCGATTTGTTGCGATGTTTGAAGACAGGGTGTTGCGTCGTCCGAAGTTTCTTAACAATCGCCATAACACGCACTCATGAGCTGATCTCTGCGTCTTGGACTGGTGCCGTAGACTGCATATATGAGCACAACTTTGGTAGTAATTCTCGTCCTTGCGTTTCTTGGACTTGTCGTTGGCGCTATGTACAACTCGCTCGTTCGTCGACGGAACGAAGTGGATAATGCTTGGAGCCAAATTGACGTGCAGCTAAAGCGCCGCTTAGATCTCATCCCTAACCTCGTCGAGACGGTGAAGGGGTATGCAGCGCATGAAAAGACAGCGCTTGAAGCCGTCATTGCCGCACGCAACTCGGGCATGGCCGCATCGGCAAACCCTCACGCTCAAGCTTCTGCCGATAACGCGATGACTGGTGCATTGCGTCAATTGTTTGCATTGTCGGAGTCATACCCAGACTTGAAGGCAAACCTTGGGTTTGTTTCGCTTCAAGAAGAACTCGCAAATACCGAAAGTCGCATTGCATATGCTCGACAGTTCTACGGTGATGCTGTTTCAACGTTTAATACAGCAATCCAAAAGTTTCCCACCGTGTTGCTCGCGGGCATGTTCGGTTTTTCTGCAAGAGATTTCTTTGAAGCAGAAGACGCTGCACGTGTTGTTCCGGAAGTGAAGTTCTAACTATGAATGATCTCATTGCATCAAATAAGCGTCGAACATTTTTCTTGATGTTCGGTTTTGTGCTTGTGCTTGTGTTGGTGGGTTTGGCAGTCGGCACACTCATAGGAAACGGAGTAACCGGCACCATTGTCGCGCTGGTGATTTCTGCGGTAATGGCTGTCACGTCGTATTGGAAGTCAGACAAAATTGCGCTTGCGGTAAGTCGCGCAGTTCCAGCTGACGTCAATGAGTATCGACGCCTACACAACCTCGTGGAAGGTCTGTGCATCGCGGGCGGGCTTCCAAAGCCACAGGTGTACATCATTCATGACGATGCTCCGAATGCATTTGCTACGGGCCGCAACCCGAAGAACGCAGCAATTGCCATCACCACCGGATTGCTCAATCAAATGAACCGTGTAGAGCTTGAAGGCGTCGTTGCGCACGAACTGTCGCACATTAAGAACTACGACATCCTTGTTTCCACATTGGCGGTCACGTTGGTTGGGTCAATTGCTTTGATCACCGACATGACATTGCGCATGATGTGGTGGAACGGTGGGCGAGTGAGCCGCAGCGGTGATCGAAATGATCGTGGCAACCCGTTGGCCATCATTGGGTTCGTACTGTTGTTGGTATCACCAATCATTGCGCGTGCAATGCAGGCTGCGGTGAGTCGTCGCCGTGAAACACTTGCCGATGTTTCGGCTGTGCGAATGACGAGATACCCGCCAGGACTGATCTCGGCATTAGAAAAACTTCAGGCAGATAACACCGAAACACATTCGGCCAGCATGGCTACCGCTCATATGTGGATTGAACAACCGTTGTCGGGCGTGAAAGACGCGGGCAGGTTAGGTATGTGGCATAAACTTTTTAATACCCACCCGCCTCTATCCGAGCGAATTGCTTTGCTCAGGGAGATGTAAATCATGAATCGTCGAATAACTGTTTTAGGTTCCCGTTCACTGGTCATTGCAGCAGTCGTAGCGCTGTCTGCATGTGGAGGATCAAGCGGGTCATCCACAGCATCAACCGACTCGGTTCCAACCACCGATGTGGCAAGTGATGTTCCGGTTAACCCACTACTTGGAACTCCTCTAGAAGATCCGACAACAGCCACACGTCCCGCAATGGTGGTCAAGATCGACAACCATCCAGGTGCCCGTCCTCAGGCAGGAATCAATCAGGCTGACATTATTTTTGAAGAGAATGTTGAAAAACTCACTCGCTATGCCGCGGTGTTCCAAAGTTTGGGTTCAGATCCAGTTGGACCAATTCGCAGTGGTCGCTTCCAAGACATCAACTTGCTCGGTTCGCTGAACAAGCCATTGTTCGTATGGAGCGGTGGTAACAGCAAGGTGTCCGCAGCGATTGCTAAATCAGATCTCACCGATCTCAGTTACTTAAAAGTAAATACTGATGGTGGATTCAAGCGCAGCGAAGACTACAAAGCTCCACACAACTTGTTCGCAGAAACCACGAAGCTATGGACGCTTGCTCCTGCAGGTTCATCAGCCCCGTCAACTCAGTTTGCGTATCGCACCGTGAGCGATGCAAATGCTTCAACATCTAAAGAGGCCATTGGTCTGAAGGTGTCGATGGACGGCGTCAAAGCGCAATGGGATTGGGATGCAACTACAAAAGAGTGGGCACGCACGCAAGACGGCACACCAGTTGTTGACACTGCCGATGTTGCTTTGTCGGTTCCTAACGTGATTGTTCTTGAAGTGGAGTACACCAACTCATACAGCCCAATTTCTAAGACTCTTGGTTCGGGGAAGGCATACGTCTTCACCAATGGTGTGATGTACGAAGGCACTTGGACACGCACCGATCGTTTGAAGCCATTTGAGCTGAAGGATTCTGCTGGAGGCGTAATTAAGTTGACGCCCGGCCAGACATTTGTTGAAGTTGCGCGTGCTGGTAAAACCGCAGTGGTTGCTCCTGGCATGACGCAAGACGAGGTCAAATTCCCGTAATTCGCGATCGGGATTTCCCCGAGTTGGCTTATGGGTCACGCAAGGCTGGTCGGTACGCTTATTGCTATGACTACTAGCAAGGGCAATTCGGCTTCTGGGCCAATGAGGGTAAATCGTGGCTTGGCAGAAATGCTCAAGGGCGGCGTCATTATGGACGTAGTCAACCCAGAGCAGGCAAAGATTGCCGAAGATGCTGGCGCAACCGCGGTTATGGCACTAGAGAGAGTTCCAGCCGACATCCGTCGAGACGGCGGAGTTGCTCGCATGAGTGATCCAGAAATGATTGAGGGCATCAAAGCTGTTGTCACCATTCCAGTCATGGCAAAAGCTCGCATTGGTCACTTCGTTGAAGCACAGATTCTTGAAGCACTCGGCGTCGACTTTATTGACGAGTCTGAAGTGCTCACACCGGCCGACGAAACGCACCACATCGATAAATTCGCATTCACATCTCCGTTTGTGTGCGGTGCAACAAATCTCGGTGAGGCCCTTCGTCGCATTAGCGAAGGCGCTGCACTCATCCGTTCTAAAGGTGAAGCAGGAACGGGAAACGTTGTCGAAGCAGTTCGTCACTTGCGCAGTATTTTTGGTGATATTCGCCGCATTACACAGGCCGATTCTGCAGAGTTGTTTGATTGGGCGAAGAAGCTTGGTGCACCATTGCCACTCGTGCAAGAGATTGCAGAGACGGGCAAGTTGCAGGTACCGATCTTTTGTGCTGGCGGAATAGCCACACCTGCAGACGCAGCATTGGCAATGCAGCTTGGCGCAGAAGCGGTGTTCGTAGGGTCAGGCATTTTCAAGAGCGATGATCCGTCGCCACGCGCGAAAGCAATTGTTCAGGCAACTGCGCACTTCCGCGATGCTCATGTGTTGGCAAAAGTAAGTCGCAATCTTGGCGCGCCGATGACCGGTATCGGAATGGACAAGATCAACGAGCGCTACGCCGACCGCGGCTGGTAAAGCAGCACCACTTGTCTCGCGTAGTTGGCGTTCTTGCATTGCAGGGCGCTTTCGAAGCTCATCAACATGTTTTGCGCGAACTTGGGTTCGAAACAGTTCAAGTTCGAACACCAGCAGAATTGGAATTGGTCGATGCGTTAGTTATGCCTGGCGGTGAGTCCACCACGATGTCGCATTTGCTGGTGACTTCGGGATTATTCGAATCTATTGATGCACGGCTGAAACAGGGGATGCCAGTGTTTGGTACGTGTGCCGGAATGATCTTGCTTGCACAGGGTGTGCTTGATGGCCGATCGGATCAAAAGAGTTTTGGGGCCATCGATATTGATGTGAAGCGCAATGCGTACGGTCGTCAAATCGATAGTTTCGAAACCGATATTGCCGTTGATGGATTTGTCGATGATTTCCACGCAGTTTTCATTCGTGCGCCACAGATTGCACGATATGGCGATGGCGTAACGGTTTTGGCTCGACATGGTCAAGACGTTGTCCTCGCGCGACAGGGTTCAGTGATGGTTGCATCATTTCATCCCGAGCTCACAAGCGATATGCGCATTCATTCTTTGTTCACAGGTTTACTTCAGGAGGTATAGAGATGTCCGGTCACTCCAAATGGGCAACCATCAAGCGCAAGAAGGGCGCTATTGATGCTGCACGCGGAAAGATTTTTGCGAAGATGTCGCGTCAACTTGAAGTAGCCACGCGTGAAGGCGGCGGAGATCCATCGAGCAATGCAACGCTGCGAACCATTATTCAAAAGGCCAAAGCAGCTCACATGACAAACGACGCAATTGATCGTGCTGTAAAGCGTGGTCTTGGAGAACAAACCGGAGCAGCATTTGAATCCGTGACGTACGAGGGTTATGCACCAGGTGGAGTAGCCATGTTGGTCGATGCGCTGACGAATAATCGAAATCGCACCGCAGCAGACGTGCGCATGGCATTCAGCAAATCGGGTGGCGCGTTGGCTGAACCCGGTGCAGTGGCTTGGCAGTTTTCACGAAAAGGCATCGTGCAAATTGAAAAGAACATCAGTGAAGACGACGTAATGCTCGTTGCCTTAGACCACGGTGCAGAAGATGTTGCTGATGACGGCGATTCATGGCGTGTAACGTGCGAATCAACCACAGTGTTCGAACTGAAAACTGCGCTCGAGGGTGCGGGAATGAATGTAGTGTCGGCTGCAAGCACCATGGTGTCGTCAATGAGCGTTGCCGTAACGGGCGCTGATGATGCAAAAGCAATTTTGAAAATTATGGATGATCTTGAAGACAACGACGATGTACAAGATGTGTACGCAAACTTTGACATTTCAGACGAACTATTAAACGAGGTAGCACAATGACAATCAACGTTGGAGATCAAGCACCGCAGTTCACACTGCCGGGCACAGGCGGCAAGTCATTCTCACTTTCCGACTTCACAGGCAAGCCAGTGGTGTTGGTGTTTTATCCGGGCGACAACACGCCGGTGTGCACCAAACAGCTGTGCTCGTACAACAATGAAATGAGTGAGTTCGATTCTGTCGGCGCTCAAGTGGTGGGAATTTCCTCGCAAGATGTGGCCAGCCATGACGAGTTTTCGGGTAAGCACGGGTTCTCGTTTCCGCTTCTTGCCGATGTTGATAAATCAGTTTCCAAGCAATACGGCATTCTCGGACCACTTGGGATACCTCGCCGCAGCGTGTTCGTCATTGATGGATCCGGGGTAGTCCGCTACGTTCACCGTGCTCTTGTGGGGCTTTCCTTCCGCCCAGTAGAGGAACTAGTGGCTGCGGTAGAAAAGGCCAAACTCGGTCAGTAGGCCCAACTAGGCTTGAACATATGTTCGCCCCGTCGTCCACCGTGGTACTGGGTATAGACCCTGGCCTCACGCGGTGCGGGTATGCGGCACTGGCCCCAATCGCGGGCGGATCTATTGAAGCCATTTCAATGGGCGTGTTGACTTCGCCCAAAGAGGACTCCCTTCCGCGACGGTTGGCATTGTTGCAGTGTGATCTTGAGGCATTGATCGCTGAAGTGAAGCCGACCGCCATTGCAGTAGAGCAAGTGTTTTTCCAAAACAATGTGCGCACCGCAATGAGCGTTGGGCAGGCAAGTGGCTTGGTGTTAGCACTTGCTTACAAATTGGGCATCGAGGTGGTGCAGTACACGCCGAGTCAAGTGAAGAGTTCAGTTGCTGGTTCTGGCACTGCAAATAAATTGCAAGTGCAAAAAATGGTGCAACGGCGCCTGGGGCTCAGTGTGTTGCCAACACCTGCTGACGCAGCTGATGCTGCAGCAGTTGCGTTGTGTCATCTGGCGGTTGCTCCATTAGCGAACAGTGTGAAGCGTGCAACAACAGGTGCCAAATCATGATTGGCTCGCTGCGTGGAATAGTTGTGGAGCGCAATGCTGATTCAACGGTGTTATTCGAAGTTGGTGGTGTTGGCTATTTGGTGCACGTCACTCCACGTACGCTTGCCGAACTTGAGCCAACCTCGAATGCATTCATGCACGTGTACCACCACATTCGTGAGGATGCACAAACGCTGTTTGGTTTTCTTGAAAAGGAAGAACGCGTTGCATTCGACACGTTGATCGCAACACATGGCATTGGGCCAAGCATGGCCATGTCTATCTTGGCCACTCATTCACCTCGGGCACTGATCGATATTGTTGCCACCAACGATCACGGTGCTCTCACGTTGGTACCTGGTGTGGGTAAAAAAACTGCCGAGCGTTTGCTCATTGAATTGCGCGGCAAACTGCAGCTGCCAGTACTTGATGCAATGGTGGATGGAAAATCTGTTGGGACGTCGGTAATGACCGACGTCCGCGAAGCACTTACAGGTCTCGGTTACTCAAGCGAAGAAATTCGCGAAGTGTTGCGTGATCTTTCTGCAACCGACACTGCTGAAAATGTATTACGTCAAGCCTTGAATGCGTTAGGAGTACGACGTGCGTGAAGAATTTGTAGACCCGCAGTATCGCCCAGAGGATCACATTGAACAAGCCGATGAAACGGGATTGCGTCCCAAGTCGCTCGACGAATTTGTTGGGCAGCGAGAACTGAAAGAACATCTCGGCATTGTGCTTGAAGCCGCTCGCCGTCGCGGGCAAGCAGCAGACCATATTTTGTTGGCTGGCCCTCCAGGACTTGGCAAGACAACGATGGCATCCATCGTTGCTTCAGAAATGAATGCCCACATTCACATCACCTCTGGCCCAGCACTTGAGCGCGCTGGAGATCTCGCTGCAATTCTGACGAAGCTAGAGCCCAACGACGTGTTGTTCATTGATGAAATTCATCGTCTATCGAGAACAGTTGAAGAGATTTTGTATCCAGCCATGGAGGACTTTCAGATTGACATCGTTGTTGGTAAGGGTCCAGCTGCCTCGTCCATTCGCCTAACTCTTCCGCGTTTTACTTTGATTGGCGCCACCACGCGTACGGGAATGATTACAGGACCATTGCGAGACCGCTTCGGTCTTGTTGCCAGACTCGATTACTACGACGACGAAGAACTGCAACGCATTGTTCGACGCGCTGCCGGAATATTGGATGTCACCATTGACGATCAAGGTGCAGCAGAAATTGCCCGACGTTCGCGTGGCACTCCGCGCATCGCCAACAGGTTGCTGCGTCGCGTTCGCGATTTCGCGGAAGTCAGAGGCAATGGAAAAGTGAACAAAGCATCTGCGCGCGAAGCGTTGTCGGTGTTTGGCGTTGACGACCTCGGCCTCGACAAAGTTGACAGAGCAGTGCTCGGTGCAATTTGTAATCAGTTCAATGGTGGACCTGTTGGGCTTTCCACGCTTGCCATCAGCGTCAGCGAACAAACCGAAACCATTGAAGACGTCTATGAACCGTTCCTCATTCAGCAGGGGCTCATCGCGCGCACGCCGCGTGGTCGAGTGGCAATGCCTTCTGCATGGACGCATTTAGGTCTTGTCGCACCAGCGCAAGATCCTCACCTGTTTTCCTGACAAACGTACATTTCGAGATGTAGGTTTTTGATCTTGGATATTTCACATATCGACTACGTGTTGCCAGACGAGCTCATTGCTCAAACGCCCATTGAGCCACGGGACTCTGCTCGGCTTCTTGTAGATGCTGCGGATGAAATCGAGCATCGACAGGTAAGCGACATTATTGAATATTTGCGCGCAGGAGACGTTCTCGTTGTGAATCACACTCGTGTGCTGCCTGCTCGGCTCAAACTAAAGCGACGCACTGGAGGAGCGGTGGAAGTGCTGTTGCTGGAAGAACGTGACGCAGACCAGATGCAGTGGGAAGCGCTCGTTCGTCCTGGCGGGAAGCTTTCGCTCGGCGAAGAACTGATTGATAGTACAGGCGATGTGATGTTGCGAATAGGAGATCGGACACAGGCGGGGGACACGTTCTTCGTTCAATTTGTGGCGCGCACCCACGAAGAGGCAATGCAGAAGATTATGGATACAGGTGAGATGCCGCTGCCTCCGTACATCACAACTGCGCTTGCAGATCAGAGCCGTTATCAAACGGTGTTCGCACATGACCAGAAATCATCGGCCGCGCCAACGGCGGGCTTGCATTTCACTCCTGAATTGCTTGCACGAATTCGTGAGGCCGGAGTGGAGATTTGCGAAGTTGAACTTGTTGTTGGGCTCGACACGTTTAAGCCTATTTCAGTGGAAAACCCTCTTGACCACGTCATCCATACCGAGTCGTATCGCGTACCAGCAGACACGATTGATGCATGTAAACGTGCACGAGAAAGTGGTGGGCGAGTGATTGCCATAGGTACAACAGCAACGCGAGCGTTAGAGAGTGCTGCAACATTTGGCGAGTTGCAAGGACGCACGAACTTGTTTATTACTCCTGGATACCAATGGAAAGTTGTGGACATGATGATGACCAACTTCCACATGCCGAGAACAACACTGTTACTGATGGTGGAATCTTTCATCGGTGTGAAATGGCGAGCAATATATTCAGAAGCAATTGAGCAGCGTTATCGCATGTTGTCGTTTGGCGATGCGATGCTGCTGTACCGTGGAACAAATGTTTCCAGTTGAATTCACCGAGATCGCACGCGATGGTGGCGCGCGTGCAGGAATTGCGGCAACACACAGGGGAACGTATTCCACTCCATGTTTCATGCCCGTTGGTACGCGTGGTGCAATCAAATATCTGAGCGCGTCAGATTACGAACAGATAGGCGCGCAAATTGTGTTGGGCAATACGTATCACCTGATGTTGCGCCCCGGGGCAGAGACCGTCGCTCACTTTGGTGGTCTGGGTGCATTCGCAGGTTGGGGTGGCCTTACGCTCACCGACTCTGGTGGCTTCCAGGTGTTTTCACTAGACCCTGATGTTGATGATGACGGTGTCACGTTTAAGTCGACCTATGACGGTTCGAAGCATCGATTCACTCCTGAGTCCGCAGTGCATACTCAACAGCTTCTTGGTGCCGATATTCAGATGGTGCTCGATGTGTGCCCACCACTTCCTTCGCCTCCACATGTTGTGCGCTTAGCGCTGGAACGAACGTCTGCGTGGGCTGAACGAGCAAAGGTCTCGCACACGCGTGAAGATCAATCGCTGTTCGGAATCGTTCAGGGCGGTATTGATGAGAACATGCGTACAGAAAGCGCGCAGCGCACTGCGGCATTGAATTTTGACGGTTATGGAATTGGTGGTTTGTCTGTTGGTGAAACTCGCGATGAAATGATTCCTGCCCTCGCAGCCGCAGTTGCGCACCTTCCAGCAAATCGGCCGCGATATTTAATGGGTGTTGGTGACCCTGCATCACTCGTTGAGGCTGTGAATCTTGGGGTGGATCAATTTGATTGCGTTTTGCAAACTCGCTTAGGTCGACATGGAACTGCACTCACATCTACTGGCCGAGTGAATTTGAAGCGCGCAGAGTTTGTGTTGAGCGATGAACCAATTGACGCTCAATGTTCATGCATGGTGTGTCGGCGTCATTCACGCGGTTACATCCGTCACCTGTTTCAAGTCGGTGAGCCAACGGCTTCGCGTCTTGTTTCGATTCACAACGTGGCCTGGACCATCGAGCTCATGAATCAGATGCGCAGGGCAATTGTCGATGGCTCGTTTGCCTCACTTCGAGAGGAAATACTTGCTGTGTGGGGGGACGCGATGGGATCAGCGGCCTCCTAGCGTTGCGTTAGGCGAGTAGAGTCATTGCCTATGTTCCACGTCATTTCAGTCCTCGCTGCATCTAGTTCATCTTCAAGTTCGCCGCTCAGTTTTTTACCGATCGTTGCCATTTTTGGAGCGATGTACTTCGTGCTCATTCGCCCACAGCGCAAGCGCGCTAAGGAGCAAAAGGATCTTCAGGGTGCCCTCGCCGAAGGAGATCACGTTCTCTTGAATTCGGGTATCTATGGCTACATCTCGCAAATCGAAGAAGACAAGCCGTACATCTGGTTTGAAGCCAACACCGGAGTCGAATTCCGTATTAACCGTTCGGCTGTAGCTGGAAAGACTCCAGATCCTGCCAACCCATCAGCAGAGCAGAAGTAGTAGTTCGCGCACATGGTTCGTCGTCTCGTTGTTTCTTTGGTCGGAGTGATCGTTGTTGTATTTGGCCTACTTGTAGGCAACCTCGTTGCAGGAAACGTTCCTGCACTCGGGCTTGACCTTCAAGGTGGCGCATCGGTGACGCTGCAACCCGAAGGAACATACGATGCGAAAGCACTCGATGTTGCGCTCACCATCATTCGCGCTCGCGTTGACTCCATTGGCGTATCAGAGCCAGAAATTATTCGTCAGGGTGACACTGTGGTGGTCAACCTTCCTGGTGTTCAAGATCAGCAACGAGCACTGGACATCATCGGTAAGCAGGGTCAATTGTTGCTCCGTCCGGTATTGCAAGCTGAAACAATCAACACAGGCACCGACACAACTGTGCCTGGCGCAACGACAGTTGTTGACTCAACGTTGCCAGCTTCCAGTGGACCAGGAAGCTCACGACGTGTTGCAGCAACAACAGTTCCGCCAACTACTGCAACTCCAGTTTCAACTTCGCCATCGACAGTTGCAGCGACACCAAGTTCGACTCCATCGCTTGCTGAAGTGTTGGCAAGTCAAGATGCCAACGACCCGAATGCAACTGTGGTGTTGCTCGGCAAGAACGGCGATGTGTTCTCGGCAGGTCCTGCTGGAGCATCTGGTTTGGTGTTTAGCAACGATGCCACTGCCGAAGTGAACAACGGATCATGGAGCGTTGTAGTTGGTCTGCTGAAAGGCTCTGCCGGAGAAGACATTTGGAATGCATTGTCCACACGCTGCTTTAACAAAGACGCAACGTGCCCAACCGGTCAAATTGCCATTGTGCTCGACGGTGAAGTCATATCGGCACCCGTTGTGCAACAGGCTGTGTTCACCGGTGGCAATGTGCAAATTTCGGGAAGCTTCGATGAGGCTGAGGCTCGTGACTTGGCCAAGATCCTTGAGTTCGGTGCTGTGCCAGTGAAATTTTCTGTCGCCACCGTACAAACAGTTTCACCAACTCTGGGCAAAGACTCATTACGAGCAGCAATTATCTCCGGGCTTGTTGGCGTGCTGTTAGTGATGCTGTTCTTCTTCTTTTACTATCGATTGCTCACCATCGTCGTGGTCGGTGGACTCTCTATTTCAGGTGCATTCCTGTGGAGCATCATTGCGTATTTGTCGAAGACCAACGGCCTAGCGCTCACGCTTTCAGGTGTTGCTGGAATCATTGTGTCCATTGGTGTCACTGTTGACTCCTATGTGGTGTTCTTCGAGCGACTGAAGGACGAATTGGTCAGTGGTAAGACCATGCGTGGAGCGGCTCAACGCAGCTTTGCTTCGGCATGGCGCACCATTTTGGCTGCCGACACGGTGTCGTTTATCGGCGCAATCATCCTGTGGAGACTCACCGTTGGTTCAGTTCGCGGATTCGCGTTCTTCCTCGGCCTCTCCACATTGGCGGACGTTTTTGTTGCCTACTTGTTCACTCGGCCAGCAATTCTGTTGCTTGCACGATCGAAGTTCATGGCAGGTCGCAACGTACTCGGCGTAGTAGTTGCAAAGGAGGTGACGGCATGAGCGGAAGTCTTGGTCGTCTGTATCGCGGTGAAACAACGTTCAATTTCTTTGGACGCAGGTGGTGGGGTTTTGGTATTTCCATAGCGCTCATGGTGATCACCGTGCTCTCGTTATTCACACGCGGGCTGAATCTTGGAATGGATTTTGAGGGTGGAGTGGCGTGGGAAGTTCCAGCGAAGTCGCTAACTGTCGACGACGTAAAAACAATTTTGGATGCCAATGGCGTGTCCTCTTCTGACGCAAAGATCCAGGTGCTCAATGGATCCGATGGTGATCGCATTCGTGCTCAAGTTGGTGCTGAATCGGAATCAGTGAAGACTGCGGTTCAGAATGCACTTGCTGAAAAAGCAGGAGTGAAATCCGACGACGTGAGTGTTGCGTTGGTCAGTTCGTCGTGGGGTCGCAGCATTACGGAAAAGGCAGCACGAGCATTGCTGGTGTTCTTCCTTGTGGTGTCGCTGTTCATCGCTTGGCGTTTTGAATGGAAAATGGCAATCTCCGCAATTGCGGCCATGGCACACGACGTGTTAATTAGCGTTGGTGTGTATTCGGTAACTGGCCTTTCGGTCACTCCAGCAACTGTTATCGCGTTCCTCACCATCCTGGGGTTCTCGTTGTATGACACCATCGTGGTATTCGACAAAGTGCACGACAACACGAAGCGATTCTCGGCATCGCGCGTGTCGTACGGAGACATCACGAATGTTTCCATGAACCAAGTGCTCATGCGCTCGATCAACACTTCGCTGGCTGCAGTGTTGCCGGTACTTTCACTGCTTGTACTCGGATCATGGATCCTCGGAGCGGTTGCACTGCAAGAGTTTGCTCTTGCGTTGCTCGTTGGCTTGATGCTCGGGGCATACTCATCGATTTACATCGCAACGCCGTTGCTCGGAATTTTGAAGAGCCGTGAAACAAAGTTCAAGCCGATGGCAAACGAATTACATTTAGGCGAAGACATGGCGCGAATCGCCAGTTCAGGAAAGAAGCCAACTCGTATTGTCGCTGCAGAACCTGGAAATTTGGCAAGTGCAGAAAATGCCACTCGTGAAGTCGCTTCAGTTGCGGCTGCACTGAGCCACCCACCACGGCCGCGCAAAAAACAACGCAGATAAGGATCGCTCCAGATGAGCACGACGTCGCGAGTTCTTCCATGGCGAAGGAATCATTCTGCGGTTGTCGAAGATCTCGTGCCGTTGCTGTCGGCATACAAGCGACGTAACCCAAAGGGCAACGTTTCGCTCATCAACGCTGCCTATGAAATGGCGAGCGCAGCACATAGCCATCAATCGCGCATGAGCGGCGAGTTGTACATCAGCCACCCAATTGCAGTTGCCCGAATTGTTGCTGAAATTGGGCTCGACGAAGTTTCCCTCGTTGCCGCTTTGTTACACGATGCGGTTGAAGACACGGAAATCACGCTTGCCGATGTTGAGGCCCGTTTCGGGGCAGAGGTTGCTGGCATCGTTGACGGTCTCACCAAGCTTGAGCGACTGCAGTTTGATTCACGCGAAGCGCAGCAAGCAGCAACAATGCGCAAAATGCTGGTGGCAATGGCCAAGGACATGCGTGTGCTCATCATCAAACTGTCCGATCGCATGCACAACATGCGCACGATCGCGTCAGCTCCCGTCGACAAGCAGCGTCGCATAGCGCAGGAGACACTCGACATTTACGCGCCGCTTGCTCATCGATTAGGCATGCAGGAAATGAAACAGCAGCTTGAGGACTTGTCTTTTGCTGCCTTGTTCCCGAAGCGATATGCCGAGCTTGACTATTTGGTGTCCATTCGTGCGCCCGAGCGAGATGTGTATCTGGCGAAGGCTTTGGGTCAGGTGAACACCTGGCTGTCTGCAGTGAACATCAACGCCGAGCTCACCGCGCGCGGCAAGCACTTGTGGAGCCTGTACGAAAAAATGGTGCAGAAGGGTAGAGACTTCGACGAAATTTTTGACCTCATGGCTATTCGCATCGTTGTGGACTCGGTCAAAGATTGCTACGGAGCACTGGGTGCCATTCACGGCAAATGGAAACCCGTAGTGGGTCGCTTCAAGGACTACATCGCCATGCCGAAGTTCAACTTGTATCAGTCGCTGCACACCACAGTGATTGGTCCGGGTGGCAAACCAATTGAAGTGCAAATTCGTTCGCGTGACATGCACCAGCGCGCCGAATGGGGAGTGGCATCACATTGGTCGTATAAAGACGGTGTCGCAAGCACTGATATCGACTGGCTCAATCGAATTATCGATTGGCAAGACGAGGTGTCGGACCCGCGGCAATTCCTCGAAAGCCTGAAGACCGACCTCGAACAAGATGAGTTGTTTGTCTTTACGCCAAAGGGCCGAGTAATTGCGCTTCCGCTCGATGCAACGCCAATCGATTTCGCATACGGCGTGCACACCGAAGTTGGGCACACCTGTATTGGTGCACGGGTGAACGGTCGACTCGTTTCGTTGGACTCACGCCTGAATTCTGGAGATACCTGCGAGATTCTCACTTCGACTGCAGAAGATGCCGCGCCGTCTGAAGAGTGGGCAAATTTTGTTGTCTCACCAAAAGCGAAGAGCAAGATTAAGCAGTGGTTCTCACGTGAGCGTATGGAAGATCTCGTTGACACGGGCCGTGATGATCTTGTTGAGCACATGCGTAAACACGGCTTGCCCGTGCAGCGAGTGTTGACGTCTGAAGTATTTGCGCAAGAGCGTGAAGCAATGAACTACGCAGACGATGTAACACTGTTCCGAGCAATAGGTGAAGGACATGTGTCAGCGGAAACGATGGCAGGTCGCATTAGTCGACTGATGCGCGATGGTGGCTTTGGCGAACAGCTTTCTGTTGGCATGCGCCTCGATGCTGGCAATACCACCGAGCAGATTTCGGGTGTTCATGTAGAGGGAATGTCGGGCACCATTGTTCGCCTGTCAAAGTGCTGCACACCGGTGCCGGGTGACGAAATTATTGGCTTCCTCACCACCGATCTCGTGGTCAACGTTCACCGCGCCGACTGCTCGAATGCCATTTCGGCTGCAAGCCAAAATATTGGTCGAATGGTTGATGTTGAGTGGGCAGGAAGCGTCCACAACGCAACCTATGTTGCCGCCGTTGAGGTTGTTGCAATTGATCGGTCACGCCTCTTGCGGGATGTGGCAAATGCTCTCAGCGAAGAGCATGTCAACATCGTTTCGTGTTCTACGAATACGGGAGCCGACAGAGTGGCCCGCATGCGTTTTGAATTTGAGTTTGCGGATCCGAGTCATTTGCAGTCTGTGCTTCGCACGATTAAACGCATCGATTCGGTGTATGACGCATACCGTGTCATGGCGGGGGATCATCCAGCGTCTAATGTTCTCGCGTGAGTTCATTTTCTACTAGCCCCGGAACACGGGACATTTTGACTCCCGATGCAGCCCGTTGGCGCAAGTTTCAAGATGTGTTTGCTGGGGTGGTGGAAGCGGCTGGGTATGGACTCATCATTCCGCCAATGTTTGAAGACCTTGGTGTGTTCTTGCGACTTGGTGAAGCAACCGATGTCGTAACCAAAGAGATGTACGACTTTGAAGACAAAGGTGGTCGGCGAGTTGCATTGCGACCAGAGCAGACGGCGAGCGTATGCCGAGCATTCGTTCAGCACCGTCCAACCACACCATGGAAGGTGTGGTACGCGGGTCCAAACTTTCGTTACGAAAAACCACAACAGGGTCGGTATCGACAGTTCGATCAGGTTGGGCTTGAAGTTCTTGGAGTAGAAGATCCGTATCTCGATGCCGAAGTCATCGCACTCGCTGCACAGTTTTACGACAGGCTTGGATTGAAGGAAGTGCAGTTGTCGGTGAACTCGCTTGGAGACGCAGGAGATCGCCAACGATTTACCGATGTGTTGCGCGCGTATTTCGAAGCGCACCTCAGCGAATTGTCTGAAGATTCACAAGTCACGCTCACGAAGAATCCACTTCGCGTGCTCGATTCAAAGCGGCGCGAAGATCAAACGATTATTGCGAACGCTCCTCGTATTCGCGATTACCTGAGTCCAACGGCTGGTGAGCACTTTGCGGCAGTGCTTGCTGCATTAGACGCGCAAAATATTAAATACGTCATCGACGATCGTCTGGTGCGTGGCCTCGACTATTACCGCCGCACTACTTTCGAATTTGTCAGCACCGCGTTGCAAGCAGCGCATACCGCAATTGGTGGTGGCGGAAGATATGACGGCCTCGTAGAAGAACTTGGTGGACCGGCAACTGCTGGTATTGGTTTCGCCCTCGGACTTGACCGAACATTGTTGGCATGCGATGCAGAAAATGTGTTTCCCGCACCTAACACCGATGTGTTTGCGTTCGTGGTGGATACAACAGGGGGACATGAGGCTGCGCTGGTGTGCAATCAGCTACGGATGGCTCGCGTTGGCGCAGATCGTGCGTTCGACAATCGCAGCATGAAGGCACAGATGAAAGCTGCCGATCGCAGCGGAGCACAGGTCGCCATCATTATTGGGTCAAACGAATTGGAAGCCGGACAGGCCGTCATTAGACCGATGAATTCGGGCGAGCAATACAGTGTGAATCGTGCTGATCTGCTTACCGCAATTCAAAATGAGGTCAGCAAATTTCAATCTGCAAACTAGGCTGAAAGCCTCATGTCGTCTCCATTGCAGCCTTTAGGCGAATCAACTTCACTTCGTACTCAACTATGCGGCGGTCTTCGTGCCGAGCACATAGGCAATACCGTCACCGTGTGTGGCTGGATCGCACGCCGTCGTGAGCACGGCGAGCATCTCGCCTTCCTCGACGTTCGCGACTACAGCGGAGTAATCCAATGTGTAGTCGACAACGAAACCGATGTTCGATCCGAATGGGTAGTGCAAGTTACTGGTCGAGTACAGGCCCGTCCGGATGGCACCGTGAACACGAACTTGGCAACCGGTGACGTTGAATTGACGGACTGCAAAGTGGTTGTCCTGAACTCGGCAGAAGCACCTCCATTTCCGATCGATGCCCGTGCAGACGATGTAGACGAAAATGTTCGTTTGAAGTATCGCTATCTCGACATTCGTCGCGAGCGCATGCAGCGCAACTTACGAATTCGCGCCAAGGTCAACTCTGCAATTCGTCGCGCCATGGAGTCGCAGAGTTTTGTTGAAGTAGAGACTCCGTTCCTCATGCCAAGCACTCCAGAAGGAGCTCGCGAATTCTTGGTTCCTTCACGTAAAGAGCCTGGTTCGTTCTATGCGTTACCGCAGTCGCCGCAGTTGTGGAAGCAGTTGCTGATGGTGGCGGGTATCGATCGCTATTACCAAATTGCTCGCTGCTTACGCGACGAGGACTTGCGCGCCGATCGTCAGTACGAATTCATGCAGCTCGATGCTGAAATGAGTTTCGTCACCAAAGACGACGTACTTGGCGCAATCAGCGAAGCCGTCATGGCTGCCGCAGAAGCGGTGTTGGGCGAACGTCCACCACAAATCGAGCAGATCACGTGGCTCGATGCAATGAATCGCTTTGGCCTCGATAAACCCGACATGCGTTTTGGTATGGAACTTATTGAACTCACCAGCGTGTTTGTCGGCACCGAGTTCAAAGCATTTTCACAAGCGGAATCCATCAAGGGCATTCGTGTAGATGGTGCAACGTATCCAGACGCTGCCGCTTACGGCAGAAGCAAACTTGACGCACTCACCGATCGCGCAAAACAAATCGGCGCTAAGGGCTTGGTGTGGATGAAGGTGGGCGAAGGACTTGCTCTCGATTCGCCAGTTGCCAAGTTCTTGTCAGATGCCGAGCGTGCTGCACTTGTTGCGGCAATGGGAGCACAACCTGGGGACCTGTTGTTGCTCGTTGCCGACACATGGTCAACAACGTGCGATGTGCTTGGCACATTGCGTAATGACATCGGTCGTCCACCAGTACACGAAGGTCCATATCGATACGTGTGGGTTATTGACTTTCCGTTGTTCGTTGGCATCAACGCCACAACAGGGAAGCCACAGCCGGGCCATCATCCGTTCTGTCAGCCACACCCAGAAGACATTGAACGACTTGAATCAGATCCAATGTCAGTGCGCGCACTCGCGTACGACTTGGTCTTGAACGGTTGGGAACTGGGATCTGGTTCGATTCGAATTCACGAGCCAGAAATGCAACGTCGTGTGTTCCGTCAATTGGGCATTTCCGATGAAGACGCAGATCGTCGCTTTGGTTTCTTCTTGCAACCGTTTAAATACGGCGCGCCGCCACACGGTGGTTTCGCTTTTGGCACCGACCGTCTTGTTGCAATTCTCGCTGGCGAAGAAAACATTCGTGAAGTCATTGCTTTCCCGAAGACCCAATCGGGTAGCGATCCAATGACGAATGCTCCTACACCTGTTGGTGCTGCTCAACTCAACGAGCTGGGCATTCGACTGCTTCCTCCACCGGCGAAGAGTTAGGGTCGCATTCGGTGGGCAACGCCGAAGATCTTTTCACTGCAGCGGTGAACGAACGCTTGCGTGGTCAAGCTCCGCTTGCTGCTCGCTTGCGTCCAAAGAGCCTTGACGAAATAGTCGGACAGCAACACTTAGTTGCACCTGGTGCACCGCTACGCAAACTGATTGAGGCCGATCGTTTGTCGTCGGTCATTTTGTGGGGCCCACCGGGAACGGGGAAGACCACACTTGCCGAAGTGGTTGCACTGACAACGAATCGTGCTTTCGAACGACTGTCTGCAGTGACATCGGGCGTCAAGGATGTTCGTGAAGCAATTGAGCGGGCAACCGATCGCCTTGGCCAACATGGAAAGTCAACAATCGTGTTTGTTGATGAGATTCATCGATTCTCCACATCGCAACAAGATGCGTTGCTGCCTTCTGTTGAAAGTGGAATCATCACGCTGATCGGAGCGACCACAGAAAATCCGTATTTTGAAGTGAACGCACCGTTGCGCAGTCGCAGCACGCTGTTTCGTTTAGAGCCATTACAAACGCAAGATATTCGTGTGCTCTTGTTACGCGGTCTGGGAGCAGAAGCATTGAGTGCAACCGATGAAGCATTGAGCAAGCTGATGCAACTCTCTGGGGGAGACGGTCGTCAAAGTTTGACGGCGCTTGAAGTTGCATGTGCACTCGCACGCCCGCAACAGGTCACGCTCGATCATGTGGAAGCCGCACTTGGTGTGAGCTCGCTTCGTTATGGCCGCGACGATCACTACGACGTGGTGTCGGCGTTTATTAAATGCATGCGCGGTAGCGATGTTGATGCATCGGTTTTTTGGCTTGCTCGCATGCTTGAAGCAGGCGATGATCCGCGATTCATTGCTCGTCGAATGATTATTTTTGCATCTGAAGACATTGGCGTGGCCGATTCACAAGCTCTTGTGATTGCGGTTTCAGCAGCCCATGCTGTCGATCATGTTGGGCTTCCCGAAGCGCAACTCAATCTTTCGCAGTGCGCCATTTATCTGGCGCGTGCTCCGAAGAGCAATAGCTCGGCGCAGGCCATTTGGAACGCCAGGGCCGACATTCGAAACGGCGTGGATGTGGAAGTTCCGGCGCATCTACGCGACGCGCATTACTCGGGTGCACAAGAAATTGGCCATGGGGCGGGGTACCAATCACCTCATAATGCTCATTTGCAGGACGAAAAGGTGGAACAGGGCTATTTACCTGCGCAAACTGAAGGGCGGGCTGTTCCACAGATTCCGTACTATCGGCCGTCAAACAACGACCGTTAGGGCAAAGCCCATTGGCGTTGGAGGGTTATCACCATGATGAAGCGACTGTTTTGGTTTGTGCTTGGCGCATTCGCCGGCGTGTTTGGTGTTCGCTACGCAAAAAATAAAGCTCGTGTTGCAGCAGAGCAATTGACCCCTGGTCAGATTGCAGCCGATGTTCTTGAAGGTGCCGTGAAACTGGCACAACAGGGCATGGAAATTGTGCGTAATTTGCGTAAGGACGAAGAAGGCATTCATTTTGAGTCCGAATCGGTAACGGTCACTCAAAATCAGAATTAGCCAGTACGTGGTGCCGAACTAGACTGTTCGTAAATGTCTACCTCGCGGCCCCCAATTTCCTCTGCTAATGATCTGCGAGAGTCGTTCTCTGGATACTTTGCAGACAAAGGGCATACGCGAGTTAAATCCGCCAGTCTCATTCCCCATGACCCAACCGTGTTGTTCACCGTTGCGGGCATGGTTCCGTTCAAGCCATATTTTGTAGGTGACGAACAGGCGCCGTATAGCCGAGCAGTCACCGTGCAGAAATGCGCACGTGCTGGCGGCAAACATAATGACTTAGACGACGTTGGCCGCACGAAGCGTCACCTGGTGTTCTTCGAAATGATGGGCAACTTTTCCTTCGGCGACTACTTCAAGAGTGATGCCATCCCATGGTCTTGGGAGCTCGTAACAGAAGTGTTTGGTTTTGATGGTGATCGACTATGGATCACCGTTCATGAAAGTGACGATGAGGCTGAGGCAATTTGGCACGAAGAGGTTGGCGTGCCAATGGATCGCATTCAGCGCCTTGGCGACAAAGACAACTTTTGGCAAATGGGTGAGACGGGTCCATGTGGTCCATGTTCGGAAATTCATATCGATCGTGGACCATCCTTCGGACCAGAAGGCGGACCGCTGAACGATCCGCAAGGAGATCGCTTTCTCGAGTTTTGGAACTTGGTGTTCATGCAGTTCAACCAAGCAAAAGATGGAACGCGCACGCCGTTGCCTAAACCATCTATCGACACGGGTGCTGGTCTCGAGCGAATTCTTGCGTTGATGCAAGGAACTGACTCCGTTTGGGAAACCGATGTGCTGTTCCCGCTCATTGAGCAAGGTCAGTCGCTCACCAGTCGCAAATATCAAATTGGCAACTACGAAGATCGCGACAGCTTTAGTTTGCGAGTGCTTGCAGAACACGCGCGCTCGGCAACGATGCTCATTAATGATGGTGTATTCCCATCGAATGAAAACCGCGGGTATGTGTTGCGACGCATCATTCGTCGCGCGGTTCGCCATGCGTATTTGTTGGGCACTGAAAAGCTGGTCATGCCAAAGCTCTCCGAGACTGCAATCGACATCATGTCGGCTGCGTATCCAGACTTGCTTGGCAACAAGGACTTCATCCTTGGTGTCATGACGAAGGAAGAAGAACGTTTCCGCCAAACATTGAAGACCGGTCTCACCATTTTGGAAGATGAACTATCGAGCGGTTCGCAAGAACTCGCCGGCCCATCAGCGTTCTTATTGCACGACACCTATGGCTTTCCGCTCGAGCTCACTCAAGAAATTGCAGGAGAACGAAACGTTCGCGTTGACGTGGCTGGTTTCGAGCAGGAAATGGGCGCTCAACGCGATCGCGCGAAGAGTGCGCGTAAGGGTGCAAAAGTAGGCGAGGCAACTATCGAGGCGTATCGCCACGTGATGGAAACCCATGGCATCACCGAGTTTGTTGGTTACGAAGAAACTGCGTGCGAAGCAAACGTGCTAGCAGTAATCCCGGTACAAGATGGCGAACAAGAAGACGTTGATGTGTTCCTTGATGTCACTCCGTTCTACGCCGAAAGCGGAGGACAGGTCGGTGACGTCGGCACCATCACTACGTCTACGGGAGAAATTGAAGTACTCGACACCATGTTCGCGCTCCCAGGACTGCGCAAGCACATTGGCAAGATTGTCCGCGGTTCCGTTACAGCAGGACAAAGTGCTCGTGTAGCAATCAATGTTTCAGACCGCGATGCAACGCGCCGTAATCACACGGCTACTCACATTTTGCACTGGGCGTTACGCGAAGTGCTCGGCGAGCACGTGAAACAGGCTGGGTCGTTGGTTTCCCCTGACCGCTTGCGTTTTGACTTCAGTCACTACGCAGCAGTGAGCGCAGAAGAGATCGAACGCATTGAGCGACTGGCTAATGAGCAAGTGTTTGCTAACTCAGCAACCAAAAACTATGAGACGTCAAAAGACGAAGCAACAGCAGCCGGGGCAATTGCCTTCTTTGGTGACAAGTACGGAGACCTCGTGCGCGTTTTGGAAGCTGGAAAGACTTTTGAATTGTGCGGAGGAACGCACGTGAAAGCAACTGGCGATATCGGAATCATCAAAGTTGTCTCTGAATCGTCCATTGGTTCTAACTTGCGTCGTATTGAGGCAGTGACAGGCGAGAACACGTTTAACTATTTGCTCGAGACCACCCGCACATTGTCCAATGCAGCCGAACTTCTTGGAACACAACCGAGCGACATCATGTCTACGGTGCAGCGCAAACTAGATGAAGTGAAATCGTTGTCCGACGAAATTAAGCAACTGCGTTCTGCTCAGGCAAGGTCGCGAGCAGGGGAATTGGTGGCAGAAGCGTCTAACGGGCATGTTGTTGCCCGCATAGACGGCATTTCACCAAATGACTTGCGTGAACTGGCACTTGCAATTCGCCAGAGCCCAACAGTTCAAGCCGTTGTTCTCGGCGGAGTCACTGATACGGGTGGTGTTGCCTTGGTTGCTGCTGTTGGTAATGGACTTGACGTAGCTGCTGGTGAACTCATTAAGGATGCCGCAAAGGCTGTTGGCGGCGGTGGTGGTGGAAAGGGCGACATCGCTACTGCTGGTGGAAAAAATCCGGCGGCACTTGATGAGGCATTGAATTTGGCACGCGCTGCCTTGGGCAGGGTGTCTGGTTCATAACGTGCGCGCACTCGGGATTGATCTCGGGAGTAAGCGGATTGGTGTCGCAACAAGCGACCGAAGTGGAACTATTGCAACTCCATTAACGGTGTTGAAGCGATCGGGTTCGCTTGAAACCGATTATCGGGCAATTGCCAATTTGGTGACTGAATATGAAATTGAATGCGTGGTTGTCGGACTTCCACTACACATGAATGGAAACTACGGCGATGCGGCGAAGTCTGCCGTCGCCGAAGTGCAGCAGTTGACTAGCGTGTTGAGTGTGCCAGTTCTCACCTTTGATGAACGTCGCACGACAGTAACTGCAGACAATATTTTGATGGAACAAAACATGAACGCGCAAGAACGTCGCAAAGTGATCGACAAGGTTGCCGCCGCAGTCATGCTGCAATCATGGCTAGACGGCAGAAAGATGACGGAAGCCCGTAGTCGTGATTGATCCACTCATCAAGATTCGCAAGACCGAAGAACAACCCGCCGAAAACTGGTACGACGACCCGTGGGATAGCCCGGAAGCACTGCGCCGCTCAGAACAATTAGAAGCTGATGTAATGCCGAATGATTTTCGTGGGCTGTCTCGGCCATTCCAAATTGTCGCTGCAGCAGTTGCAGTGGTCACCCTATTTATGGGTGCCATTGGCATGTGGTACGTGCACCAAGTCAATCCATCGGGCAAAGGCGACCCACAATCGTTCACCGTTGTTGAAGGCGACACCATCTCGTCGGTAAGTCAGCGGCTTGCAGATGAGGGTTTTGTATCAAGTGCAAGCGTGTTCGATTGGTATGTGTCGCGTAAAGGTGGGGTTGAGTTAATCCCCGGTTACTACTTCATTGCGCCAAAAGATCACATGGGCAACATCATGGCAGTGCTGAAAACTCCACCATCAGCCACGTATCAGAAGGTGACATTTCCAGAGGGCTACACCATTGCGCAAATGGCGGCGCGACTAGCCGAGAAGACATTGCGGCTCAACGCCGAGCAATTCATCGCAATGGCTAATGATCCAACAATCGAATCTCCGTATCGTCCTGAGGGCCAAGCTTCTTTAGAGGGTTTGCTGTTCCCCGACACGTATCAAATTTCTAACGATCAAAACGAGAAGCAAGTGGTGCAACAACTTGCCAAGCAAATGGTCAGGGTCGCATCTCAAGAGGGGATTAAGGATTCACAAGCAAAAGTTGGGCTAACTCCATACCAAGTGTTGATCGTCGCATCAATGATTGAGCGAGAAGCAAAAGTTGGCGCCGATCGAGCCAAGATCGCACGTGTCATCTACAACCGTCTTGAAATTAAGATGCTCCTGCAAATAGATGCAACGTTGTTGTATAACGCTCCTGCAGATGCAGATTTCGCAACATTGAAGGCGGCTGACACGCCGTACAACACCTACATCAACAAAGGTTTGCCTCCAACGCCAATCGCCAATCCTGGCCGTGCGTCAATCATTGCTGCATTGAACCCTGCGCCAAACCCTGCTGGCACCGATCCGTTGTGTGCAAATGTGCCAAAACCATGTCGCTATCTGTATTACGTGTTGTCAGATAAAGAAGGCGGACATGCTTTCGCTGTCACGCTCGCACAACATGAAGCAAACGTTGCAGCAGCGCGTCAAGCTGGCCTGCTGCCGTGAAACTAAAAACCATTGCAGCGGTTATTGG
>CANIHL010000009.1 GCA_947467375.1 Acidimicrobiaceae bacterium
ATGAGACCTGTGAGGCGGGAAACTGCTGTTCCCGAGGCAACTACAAGGTTCGATCGAGCAAGACCGGTCATGAGCATCTCCATCGTAGGCGCAAGGGCACTAAACGCTAGGGTTGCTCGGATGAGCAAGAGCTTTGAATCAGTGCAAGTTGTCCGTGACGGATTGAAAAAGGTCAACTATTTGGCCGATGACGGAATCGCCAGTGTGGTCTATTTAGCCCAGCGATTAGGCAAGCCGATCCTTGTTGAAGGACCTGCAGGTACGGGTAAAACCCAGTTGGCAAAGAGCGTGGCCGAAATGCTGAACGCTCGGTTGATTCGTTTGCAGTGTTACGAGGGCCTCGATGAGTCGAAGGCGCTGTACGAGTGGAACTACAAGAAGCAGTTGTTGCGCATTCAGGCAGACAAGTCGAGCGACTCGTGGAGTGAAGTTCACGACGACATTTTCAGCAGCGAATTCCTGCTTACTCGACCGTTGCTCGAAGCAATTAGCAGCACCGACCCAGTGGTCTTGTTGATCGACGAAGTTGACCGTGTGGAAATTGAAACCGAAGCATTGTTGCTCGAAATTCTTTCGGAGTATCAAGTGTCAATTCCAGAACTTGGAACAATTACCGCGAAACAAATTCCGATGGTGTTCCTTACCTCGAACAACACGCGTGAATTGTCGGAAGCGTTGAAGCGCCGTTGCCTGTTCTTGCACATTGACTATCCAGACATGGATCGCGAAAAAGAAATCGTGCTCACCAAGGTTGAAGGCATTACCGAGAACCTTGCAGACCAAATTGCTCGCATCGTTCGCAGCATTCGCCAACTCGACTTGAAGAAGGCTCCATCAGTTAGCGAAACGCTTGACTGGGCACGCACGCTCATCTTGCTCGGCATCGATCACATTGATGCTCAAGAAGCAAAAGACACGTTGCACATTCTTCTCAAATACCAGACGGACATTGCCAAAGCGGCGAAGGAACTGTCGGTCGACAAGTGAGTTGATGAGATGCCAGTTCTCGACTTGATGTCGGGCTTTATTGTTGAACTCCGCAATGCGGGTTTGCCAGTAAGCCTCACCGAAAACCTGGATGCGATGGAAGCAGTCAAGGAAATTCCGATCGAAGATCGGGATGCATTTAAATATGCGCTTGCCGCAACGTTGGTAAAGAGCCAAAACCATTGGCGTGCATTTGAAACCATTTTCGAGGTGTACTTCTCGTTGCGCGGTCCTGAATACAGCATTGCGCAAGATGGTAAAGAAAACGACGAGATGTGGCGCGAGCAGCAGGACTTGCAAATGCAAGGTGAAGGCAAGGGCCAAAGCGGCGGCAATATGGATGGCCTTACGCCAGAAGAAATTGCCCAGATGCTGATGAATGCTCTGATGAATGGTGACCAGGCGATGATGAAGGCGTTGGCGAAGCAATCGGTGCAGCGCTTTGCAGGAATGGAACCGGGTCGTCCTGTTGGCGGCACCTATTACCTGTATCGCACATTGCGCAACCTCGACTTAGACAACATGCTCGACAAGTTGATGGAAGCGAACAAGCAACAGGCTGCCGAAGAGTTGACCAATCTTGAACAGCGACTTGAAAAAGATGAATTCGAAAGTCGAATTGAACAGTTCAAGCAAGAAGTAGAAGCAGAAATTCGTCGCAAGCTTGTTGCCGACAGAGGTGCAGAAGCAATGGCGAAAACATTGCGCAAACCTTTGCCAGAAGACGTGGAATTTATGCACGCCAGTCGCGATGAAATGCAGAGCCTCAAGAAAGCGCTGCAACCGCTGACGCGCAAACTTGCAGCGCGGCTTGCTCGTAAGCGCCGCCATGGCCGCAAAGGCCCACTCGACTTCCGCAACACGGTGCGACATTCACTCAGCTACGGCGGAGTGCCTGCAGACCCGAAATTCAAGTACCCGCGTCCTGCGAAACCCGAGCTCATGGTGGTTGCAGACATTTCGGGAAGCGTTGCAGCATTTGCTCGTTTCACCCTCATGTTGGTGTACGCCATTCAAGGGCAGTTTTCGAAAGTGCGCTCGTTTGTATTCATAGACGGAATCGATGAAGTGACGAGTTACTTCAAAAACACCGAAGACATTTCGGATGCAATTCATCGCGTAAACACCGAAGCAGATGTGGTGTGGGTGGACGGACACTCTGACTACGGCCATGCCTTCGAAGTGTTCTGGGAACGGTACGGGAAAGACATCAACTCGAAGACCACCATTTTGTTGCTCGGCGACGCGCGAAACAACTATCACGCAACTGGTTCGTGGGTTGTGAAGGAAATGCAAAAGCGCGGTCGGCACGTGTACTGGTTGAATCCAGAACCGAAGAGTTACTGGAACACCGGAGACTCCGTAGTGGGCGAGTACGGCAGTTTCACTGACGGTGTGTATGAGTGTCGCAACCTTCGCCAGCTTGAGGGCTTCGTCGAAAAGTTGGTATGAGCAAAACCCGCATCGTGCTGGTGCGGCACGGCGAGTCGAACGTAACGGTGAACCGCATTCTGGGCGGACCGCGCACATGTAACGGACTTTCTGAGTTGGGCAAACTTCAAGCAGCACGACTTCGTGATCGGCTTGCGCACACTCAGGAGCTTGCAATTGATGTGTTGATGTCAAGTGGGTTTCCGCGAGCACGAGAGACAGCAGAGATTATCGCTCCGGCGTTGTCGAGCCTGCCCATCAACATCGATACCAATTTTGGTGAGCATGATCCAGGTCCAGAGTGCGACGGATTGACGTTTGACGAATTCGTTCGCCGTCATGGCCCGCCCGATTGGAGCGCCGACCCGCACGCCGAGTTCTTTCCTGGTGGAGAGACCATTGCCCAATTTCATTCTCGAGTGTCTGGCGCGTTGAACGATTTGCTGCGCAAATACTCCGGAAAGTCGGTACTTGTTACATGCCACGGTGGAGTGGTTGATGCAGTGCTTCGACTGACCATGCAAACCCCAGCAACTGGCGCATTCGAAATGCACACGAAGAATTGTTCAATCACCGAATTGGTGGAAGTTCGGGCAGGTCACTTTGCGCTTGTTCGCTACAACGACCATGCACACCTGCATGGTTTGCCTCTGGCAACAAACAACTCGTAACCGCGATGACTGCACGTAACCAACTGCCGATTGTGGTGGTGGGTGCAGGTTCTGCCGGCGTAGTTGTGGCGTCTCGATTAGCCGAAGATCCCTCAATCTCTGTGCTGCTTCTGGAGTCGGGAAGCGTGCTTGGCGGAAGTTCGTTGCGCAACTACATGGTGGGCATGACGGGAATGAGCCAAGACTATGAGTGGGATCGCGACTATGGATGCTCGGGTTGGAATTGGAAAAACGCCAGTAGCACGTTTAGTGCAATGCCCGACATGCTGCATGATGTGCAGCCCAATGAGGCCGGACAAGTTGACAGCGCATTAGTGGAAGCAGCAGTTCATGGAGGAGCGCCTCGCATAGCGCAACTGGCGCGCGACGCATACAGCAGCGAAGGCGCGGGATACTGCTCGCTCACGCTGAACAATGGTGTTCGCCACAGTGTGGTGGAGACATATTTTGATCCACTCGGTAATCGAGCAGACTTTGCTGTACGCATGAATGCTGTTGTTGACTCCGTGATCATGGATGGCTCGCGCGCTGTTGGCGTGCGACTTACAGGTGGAGAACATATAGAAGCACGCGGTGTTGTGGTGTGCGCGGGTGCTCTTGCAACACCCGTGTTGTTGCGTCGCAGCAATATCGATAGGCCGGGAATTGGCGTTGGCCTTCAAGATCACCCATCCATTGCCATCACGTTGGCCTTGCGGCAACCACAACAATCGGCAATACGAATTGGCGCCAACGTTAGAACGTCGTCGCAGAAGGGCAACGCAGACATTCATGTGTTGTCGCTCAATGAAACCGATGAGTCGGGGAAATTTGGTGCCCTCATTGCAGGCGTGATGCATGTGCGCTCGCGAGGTGAGGTGAAGTTCGACCCTGCAACTGGCACAGGAGTTGCGGTGTTTAACTCACTAAGCGATGAGCGCGACAAGGCAGCGATGCGCGATGCAGCACGGTGTGTGTACGAATTAGCACGATCACATTCAGTGAGCAGCATTGCAGATGCTGTGTTGAGCGATGCTGATGGAACTTCCGCACGATGGTTGGGCGATGCCAGCGACAGTGAAATTGACGACTGGGCTTTGCGGCACGTGGGTGCCTATTCACACGCAGCAAGCTCGTGCGCAATGGGGAACAGTCGTGATGAAATGGCCGTAGTGAACGAACGAGCAGAAGTGATTGGTTATGAAAATTTGTGGTTATGTGACGCTTCAATTTTTCCAACTTTGCCACGCGCCAACACGCACCTGCCCGTTGTGATGGTGGCTAATCGGGTGAGTGAAATGTTGCGCGAAACGTTGAGCGAATCGCGTTAGTCGCGAGCCCACTGCAGCGAGCGGCTTACTGCGCGCTTCCACAACTCGTAATCAGCAGACTCTGAGCCAGAAGGCGAAGGCTCAAACTGCTGGTCCAGTTGCCACGCATCGGTGACCGACTGCAAAGAAGGCCACACGCCTTCTGCGAGGCCTGCAAGAAATGCGGCACCCATTGCGGTGGTCTCCAATTCGCGCGGACGCAATACGTTGACGCCAAGTTGGTTTGCTTGTAGCTGAAGCAAAACGTCCATCACTGCAGCGCCGCCGTCGACACGCATGTCGGTGACCGATACTCCAGCAGCACTGGTCATGGCATCAACTACGTCGCGTGTTTGGAAAGCAATTGATTCCACAACTGCGCGAGCAATGTGCGCGCTTGTGGTTCCGCGTGTGATGCCAAGCATTGCGCCGCGAGCGTATGGGTCCCACCATGGGCTACCCAGCCCTGTGAATGCGGGAACCACCACAATTCCGCCGGAGTTTGCAACTGATTCTGCAAGCGGACCGATTTGTGAAGCATGGTCGATGATGTTGATTCCATCGCGCAGCCACTGAATGGCACTGCCGGTGACAAAGATTGCGCCTTCAAGTGCGTACGTGGTTTCGCCGGTGCCTAAGTCCCATGCAACGGTGGTGAGCATGCCTTCAGTTGGAGGCGGGCAAGCAGTTCCCACGTTCATGAGCACGAAACTTCCCGTTCCGTATGTGTTCTTGCTGCTTCCAGTTTTGAAACATGCCTGACCAAACAATGCGGCTTGTTGATCGCCTGCAATTCCAGAAATTGGAATGCCTGCTGGGATGCCAGACGTTGCAGCAGTTGCTCCTACGCGACCACTTGATGCAACAACTGTCGGCAGTGCGTGCATTGGAACACCAAACAGAGCACACAATTCTGAGCTCCACTGCATGGAGGTGATGTCGAATAACATGGTGCGGCTGGCATTCGATGCATCAGTAACAAATGAAGCGCCTTGTGTGAGATTCCAGATGATCCAGGAGTCGATGGTGCCGAGTGCAAGTTGCGGGGTAATGGCAACATTGCCATGTTGCAGCAACCATTCCATTTTTGAGCCAGAAAAGTACGGATCAAGAACGAGACCAGTTTTTGCACGCACAAGTGGAAGCTCGGATGCAAGTTCGCCACATCGGTCGGCGGTGCGACGGTCTTGCCACACGATTGCATTGCCGTATGGCTTGCCCGTGAGTTTGTCCCATGCAAGAACGGTTTCGCGTTGATTGGTAATGCCGATGGCCGCAATTGGTGCATTCACCTGAGCAATGACTGCGCTTAGCGTTGCGTGTACTGCTTGCCAAATTTCGTTCGCATCATGCTCTACCCAGCCGGGTGTTGGGAAGTATTGAGTAAATTCCTGATACGCCGAAACGGATGGAGAGCCATCTACATATACAGCGCGAGACCTGATTCCGGTTGTACCTGCATCGATCGCAATGACGACTGCGGTCGTGCTCATGGTTTGTTCAGGTTGGTCTGCTGCGATGGGTCGATATCGCGAGGTTGTTTGTCGGTCGGAATACCGCACGAGCTAAGTAGGGGAAGTGCGGAGACCAGCGCAATGAGCAACATGGTTCGAATACGCGATGTGGTGTTATTCATGAGTGTGCTCGTCATGGGTTTGAGTTGTATCAATTGGTAGTTCAACAATAAATCTGGCGCCGCGGATTCCATCTGTGCGGTTCTCGGCCCAAATTCTGCCACGGTGCAGAGTCACGTGTTCGCGCGCCAATGCAAGCCCAAGACCAGCGCCTTCGGTTCCGGCGCGTCTGCCGGCTGCACCTCCGCGAGAGAATCGCTCAAAGATCTTGATGAACTCGCCTTCAATCAAGCCGTCGCCATCGTCTTCAACAACGATCCACACATTCGTTGGAGGGGATTCATCATCGGCGAGTTGAATAACAATTTTCGGCTTGCCGCCGCTGTGAATGCGAGCGTTGTCGAGAAGGTTGGCAATCACGCGCGCCAGGCGTCGCTTATCTCCACGAATGGCAACAAGAGCAGCGATGTCGTCGCAACGGATTTCAGTACGAGGAAGACTGCTCACCGATACGGCTTGCTTAATGAATTCAAAAAGCGAAAGTGGTTCGAGCACCAAGCGAATGGCGCCTGCGTCGAACCTTGAAATTTCAAGTAAGTCTTCTACGAGACCTTGGAAGCGGGCAACATCGCTGGACAATAAATCGAGTGCTGCTTGTGAACGTTCTGGCAAATCATCGCGCCTCGATTCGAGCACTTGCACCGATGCGGCAAGAGTCATGAGTGGACTGCGGAGCTCGTGACTGACGTCCGATGTGAAGCGCGCATCACGTTCAACTCGCTCTTGCAAGGTGGTCACCATGTCGTTGAACGCCGAGGTGAGCGCTTGCATATCGGGGTCGTCGGTGGGTTCAAGGCGGGTTTCTAACCGACCATCAGCAATAGCGCGAGCAGCTTGCGCCGCATTGGCAAGTGGTCGTACTACGCGGCGTGAAGCAAACACTCCAAGGGCGATACCAACGAACGTCGTGACAATCGCTGCAAGGGCAAGCGCCAATCGCACGCTTTGGAGTGCATCGCGCACCTCACGCAAATTGTCGTATTCGAAATACATGGCGTTAATGCGGGGAAGCGGAATTCCAACAACGAGCGCTTGGCCTTTCAGGCTGTCCACAATCATGGACGCGGCCTTTTGGTCACGTTGCACGCGTTGCAATAGCGCTGGTGGAATCATCTGGCGTGAAAACAGCGGGCTACTTCCTGTCCACGTGTTATCGATGTAAATAATTCGATGTGCGCTGCCGCCCTGATCGAGTGCGATAAGGATCTCTTTTGGCGAGCGAAGGAGATCATTTTGTGTACGCCGAGCGTTGGTGATTGCTTGGTTTGTCTCGGTGGACACTCGTTGGTCAACAAGGTTGGAACGTGTGAATGAATAGGTCACTAGAGCAAGCACGCTGGAGAGCAGTAGTGCTCCTGCAACGAAGATGAGCAAGATTCGATTGCGCAGACCAATTCTTCGTGGTCGCAAACGATGAACCGAAGTGCGAATCAGTTTGCGCGTGCGAGTAAGACGGTACCGAGCATCGGGCTTATCGGAAAAAATGTCGGTCACGATTGCAAGCGATAGCCAAGTCCGCGAACCGTTACCACGTGCGTGGGGTTAGCGGGATCGGTCTCCACTTTCATACGCAGTCGTCGGATGTGCACGTCTACTAAGCGCCCATCGCCGAAGTATCCATACCCCCACACCTTGTCCAACAACAATTCACGGCTGAATACTCCGCCCGGATCATTGGCAAGTTCACACAACAAACGAAACTCGGTTTTCGTGAGTTCAACCTCTGCGTTATTGAGAATGACTTTTCCTTCATCGGGAATGATTTCCAAATTGCCAAACAACAACTTGGAGTGCCCTGGTTTCGAAGGACGCACACGTCGCAGCAACGCGCGAATTCGTGCTGCAAGTTCTTTTGGCGCAAATGGCTTAGTGAGGTAGTCGTCTGCTCCTGCTTCAAGACCTGCAACAACGTCATGAGTATCTGCGCGTGCAGTCACCATAACGATGGGGACATCGCTTGATTTACGAATATTGCGGCAGAGTTCGAACCCGTCAATGCCTGGAAGCATGATGTCAATCAGGACAACATCGGCTGGGTGCTTGGCAAAAATTGCTATTGCATCTTCGCCACTTGCCGCTTCGTCAACGATCCAGCCTTCATCCTCGAGTGCAAGTTTGACTGAGGCGCGAATCCGTTCGTCGTCTTCAACGGCCAATACGCGAATACCCACAGTCACAATGTCTACTCTGTCTCTGCACTTGCAGCCATGATCAACTGTGAGAGCTGGTCAAATATGGCTGGGGAAGAGGTCAAGATTTCGGCGGGACGTGCTGAATTGCCACTGAAATCGCCACTCCTGCAACCCGCTTCGTGGGCAATCAGAATTCCGGCAGCGATGTCCCACTGATGGAGGTTTTCCTCAAAATATGCATCGATGCGACCGCACGCAACAAAGCACAGGTCGATTGCTGCGGCGCCTGCACGACGGATGTCGCGAATCTTGTGGATGAACTGGGAAACACGTTTTGCCTGGATGGTGCGCTGTTCTGCTGAATAGCTAAACCCGGTACATACCAATGCTTGAGATACATCGGAGATGGTGTTGCAGCGGATGGGCTCGCCGTTTAAGAAAGCGCCACCACCGCGAGTAGCGGAAAACATTTCGCCAAGGGACGGTATATATACGACTCCTGCAAGAGGCCCGTTGCTGTCCTCGGCGCCGATCGATACCGCCCAGGCTGGGAGGTCGTATAAGAAGTTGGTCGTGCCATCAATAGGGTCGATGTACCAGGTGATGCCGCTTGTTCCAGCAATTGATGCGCCTTCTTCGCCAACAATGGCATCGAGTGGACGCCGTTCGCGCATGCCCTCCACGATGAGTTTTTCGGACGCGCGATCAAATTCGGTGACCATGTCGGTGGCCGTTGATTTCGTCTGCACATTCTGCAGGCCAGCCTTGCGTCCTGCGAGTGCCATATCGCCCGCTGCGCGAGCGAGTTCGCTTGCAATGAGAAGTAATTCGTCGACAAGATTCACGAAGCGCGAGTTTCCTTATCTGCAAGTTCTCGCCATTCACCAATTGCGCGCAGTGCAAGCACTGCAACAACGCTCATGCCGAGTGAGCCGATGAGTGCTCCAGTGAACATTCCAATTCCGTTTGGAACCGCACATGATCCTGAACATTGCACGTCCACCATGAGATACCCCATCGCGGCGCCAGCACATCCAGAAATGAGAATTCCCGAGAATGCAATTGCGCGAGCACGAATAGAGGGAAGGGCTGAAAGTGGTCGTTGCGGATCGGGGGCGGTGGGCACGGCAACAGCGTAGTTGTCGTATCGTTGTGCACATAGTGGAGACAACAGCAGGCGAATCGTTGCGCACCATTGCGCATGTGGACATGGATATGTTTTTTGTGGCCGTAGAACTGCTTCGGCGCCAAGAACTTGTTGGCAAGCCAGTTGTGGTTGGCGGCGACGGAAGCAGAGGAGTTGTGGCCGCTGCTTCCTATGAAGCGCGACGCTTCGGTGTGTTTTCGGCCATGCCGTCATCGCGTGCGAAACGACTGTGTCCAGATGCAATCTTTTTGCCTGGGGACATGAACACCTATGTAGAGGTGAGCTCGCAGGTGTTCGATATCTTTCGCGACTACACACCACTCGTTGAAGGTCTGTCGCTCGATGAAGCATTTCTTGACATCACTGGAGCGTTGCGCTTGTTTGGCGATGCAGTGTCAATTGCACAGTCCATTCGTGCGCGCGTACTTGATGAAGTTGGGCTGGTCTGCAGCGTTGGCATTGGGCCAAGCAAGTTCATCGCCAAGCTTGCTTCGAAGCGGGCCAAACCAATTGCGGATGAAAAGGGTGTAACCCCCGGCTTTGGGGTTGTTGAAGTGCCAAGTGGATCGGAACTTGAATTCATTCGACCAATGCACGTCAAATCACTGTGGGGTGTTGGTCCGGCCACGCTCGAAAAATTGGAGCGAATTGGAATCAGCAAGGTATCGGATCTTGCTGCTGCAGATGTGTCTGCGTTGAAGCATTCAATTGGCGAAGCCCATGCCACGCATTTGGTGCAGTTGGCAAATGGCATAGATCCATCACCTGTGGTTTCCGACCGCGAGACAAAATCGATTGGGCATGAAGAAACGTTTTCTCATGACCTCTTTGAAAAATCGTTATTACGAACACATCTTGTTCGTCTTGCCGATGCAGTGGCCAGACGATGTCGCGAAGATCAACTCGTTCCGAGAACCGTGACGTTGAAAGTGAAATTTTCAGATTTTCAAACCATCACTCGTTCCCACACGCAAGCCACTTCTGTGACTTCAGCCCAAGCCATGGTGCAGATGATCGAGCCGCTATTACAAGGGCTTGATATCTCTCGCGGTGTTCGGCTGATCGGGCTGAGCACTAGAAATTTCGAGGAACACGAACCTCAACTCAGCCTGTTTGATGACGGAGCGTTGACTACAGACATTGCGGCATTGGATGAAGTGTGGGCCCCAGCGACGCGGGCAATTGATGACATTCGCAGTCGATTCGGAGACTCGGCAATCCGTCCTGCCAGCACCTTGCGCTCTGGGCGCAAACCCGGGGCATCCAAATGGGGCCCCAACGACAACGCCGATGCATTGAATTCTGAAGAATAAATCTCCCTGCATTGAGTCTGGGTCGAATTCGTGGAACAATGTGGTCGTGCCACTTTCTGAAGACGAACAACGAATCCTGAGCCAGCTCGAAGAGCAGCTCCACACTGACAAGAAATTTGCGCAAGCAGTTTCGTCATCGGGTTTGTACAGCCATGCCATTCGCAAAGTGCGTTGGGCCGGGCTTGGGGTAGTCGCATCTCTGGTGTTTACCGTGGCTACGTTGCAGGTGCATTTCTTGGTGGCGTTTCTTGGATTCTTGGGCATGCTCGCATGCGTGCTGGTTATTGAGCATCAATTGCGGGCTATGAGCAAGGCGGGAATGAAAGACGTTGCCGACACACTGCGCTCTGCTGCCAAAGTGGGCGGCTTTCGGGCGCGCTCCATGTTCCGCGACTAGTCGCCATCTGGTTGGGGGCGTTCGGTTATTTCGCATTTCGACATGCCGACTAGCGTCTAGCCCATGAAACCTTCATACACGCCAGAGGCCGAGGCGTACCGTCTCAAAGTTCAATCATTTTTGAAGGACAACCTGCCAAAAGATTGGAAGGGCACCGGCTCACTAGAAGGTAAGCCGCTTGAAGAATTCGTGAAGCAGTGGCGCCAAGTGTTGGCGAAAGGTGGCTACCTGGCAATGGGTTGGCCAAAGCAGTACGGCGGCGGCGGTTTGTCAGCTCTTGAACAGGTAATTGCTGCAGAAGAGTTTGAACGTGCTGGTGTTCCAACCGGTGGACCAAACGATGTGTTCAGCATTCAAATGTTGGGCAACACGTTGTTGTTGTTTGGAACTGAAGAACAAAAGCAGCATTATTTGCCTCGCATTATTTCTGGCGACGATGTGTGGTGTCAGGGTTACAGCGAACCAAACGCAGGCAGCGACTTGAGCAACGTGGGTTTAAAGGCCGTGCTCGATGGTGACGAATGGATTTTGAACGGACAAAAGATTTGGACGTCTGCTGGACACTTGGCCGATCACATTTTCACGCTTGCTCGCACCGATTCTGATGCGCCGAAGCACAAGGGCATTTCGTTCTTGCTCGTTGACATGCGTCAGCCCGGAATTGAAGTTCGCCCGATCAAGATGATTTCTGGCGAGAGCGAATTCAACGAAGTGTTTTATACCGACGTTCGCGTGCCAAAAGAAAACGTTGTTGGCGGCATCAACAACGGTTGGGCAGTAGCTATGGGTCTGCTCGGTTTCGAACGCGGCGAGGCTGCAGCAACTGCGCCAATTCGCTTCCAAGCCGAAATTGATCGCTTGATGGATCTTGCTCGTGAAAAGGGTGTTGCATCCGACCCGCGAATTCGTCAGCGACTAGCGAAGTGCTATTCAGTTGTGCAAGTAATGCGCTACCTCGGTATGCGCACACTGACACAGTTTTTGGCAGGACATCACCCAGGTCCTGACGGCGCGATCTTCAAGTTGTATTGGAGCGAGTACCACAAGGTGGTGACTGAACTCGGAATCGACATCATGGGAATGGATGCATTGGTGCCGTCTGGTCGCAGGCCATCGAGTGCGTTTCAAACAGATGATGCTGGTGCGCCGAATGACTCCATGAGCTGGGCAATGACATTCCTCAATGCTCGTGCTGGAACTATCTATGCGGGTTCTTCGCAGGTGCAGCGCAACATCATTGGAGAAATGGTGCTCGGTCTGCCAAAGGAACCAAAGCCCAATTAGTCTGAGCGCAACATCATGATGAACGTTTCCACACTTGCCAAACTGATTGCTGCGCTGTTGGTGCGTCCTTGGCTGTGGCTGACCGCGATTCGTCAGGCAGTTCGGTTGGCGCCAAAAGGCTGGTGGAAGCAACCACCGTTCTTGCCATTGCCTACACCTGCATATGTTGAATTTCGCACCACAACTCAATATGGCGGAGCGAAACGTGATCCTGAAATTCACGACATCATCGACTACCTCGAATGGTCACGTGATTGGCAGAGTACGACCAGGTTGAGTCGCCGAGGGCGGCGAGGCTAACCATGCGTAGCGCGCTCGTTCTCAATGCAACGTACGAGCCGCTGAGTGTCGTGTCTGCAAGACGCGCCGTGTGTTTGGTGCTGTCAGACAAAGCAGACATCGTTGAAGACGACGGCACGCAGGTGCACGCAGAAAACTTCTCGATGCCTGGACCATTGGTCATTCGACTTCGTTACGTGGTGAAAGTTCCGTATCACCGTCGAACTGCATTGTCGCGTCGTGCAGTATTTGCGCGCGATGATCATCGCTGTCAATACTGCGGAGGAGTTGCAGACTCAATCGATCACGTTATGCCGCGCTCGCGTGGGGGAATGAACGTGTGGGAGAACGTGACTGCAGCATGTCGGCCATGCAATTTGCGTAAACGCGATCGCACTCCGGAAGAAGCGGGCATGAGACTGGCAAGCGAACCGCACGCACCTCGCGAGCTTGCATGGATTTCTGTTTCTGTTGGGCGAGTGCCCGATGCGTGGAAGCAATACCTTGCCCACGCTTCCTAGTACTTCTTGGAAGTTGTACACCGAACACATTTCTGCGGGTGAACAGCATGGCCGCGATCTTGTGCCAGAACGCGCTGTATGGGATGTGCGCGTAACACGAACGGCAATGGTGCTTGGCTCTCGTCAAGATGAAACACTGCTCAATATTGATCAATGTGGTCGCAGCGATGTTGACGTAGTACGTCGCCGTAGCGGTGGGGGAATTGTGTTTCTCGCACCAGGCGAACATGTGTGGCTCGATGTTGTTGTTCCGCGTGGAGATGAGTTGTGGAGTGACGATGTTGCTCGCGCCTCGTGGTGGTTGGGTGATGTGTGGGTGCAGACGTTGCAGTCACTTGGCATGAACAACATGTCTGTGTATCGCCATTCATTGAGTAGTGATGCCTGGGGAGACTTGCTGTGTTTCGCCGGTGTTGGGCCTGGAGAAGTAGTACAGCAATATGAAGAAACGGTGAGCAAAGTTGTGGGCATGAGTCAGCGGCGAACTCGCGACTACGCGCGCTTTCAGTGCACCATATATACGAAGTGGAATCCACATGACGTGGAGATGTATGTACGCAATACGCCAGGCAACCTGAACGAGATTGTGCATCGTGTCGCAACCGTTCAGGCGAGCCAGCAGGCGATAGTGGACACTTTTGTGTCTCACCTGCCTCGCTAATAAAAGTTTTTTTTCGAGCTTTCTGCCATTGCGGCCGTGACGTCCGCAATTTGCCAATGAAATCAACCCTTTTTGGGCATTCTGCTGTCTGAAATAAAGTGGGGCAAAGTGGTGGGAAATAACACCAAAGTGGGGGAAAGTGGGGATATCGTATTCCCTGTTGATCCGGAGTGCGGACTCCTTTCAACGGCAGCAATACACGGGAAAGCAAGCCCCACAAGGGTTTGCGAGGGTAGCGGAGGACACATTGTTCGTAGGAGTACACGATCGGCAGCTGGACCCAAAGGGTCGCTTGGCTTTGCCTGCATCGTTTCGCCCCCGCTTAGAGCCCCGTTGCTTCCTCTCCATTGGTCGCGACAAGTGCGTGGACATCTTGACCGCAGAGGCATTTGAAGCCGCCGCACGGGAGTCAATGGAAAAGGTTCGCAATGGCGAAATGTCACTGAACCAACAACGCGCTCAGGCGAGCAACACCTTTGAAGTTGCCATTGATGCCCAGGGTCGTATCAACATCGAAGAGAAGCTGCGCGAATACGCCGGCCTCACTTTGAATTCTCGCGTAGTCGTCAGCGGTTCATTTGACCGCGTTGAAATTTGGGAACCAGAGCGCCACGAGCGCGTCGTCCTCTTGGGTATCGAGCAAATCGCCGGATCAGGCGAGTAGCGGGAAAGGAGCGCATCGACCACACCACTTTTTGCGAGCGCTCCTCATATGAACGTTTCGCTGAACTGCAGTCCTTCGGTTAGCAAGATGGACAGCCCCAACTCCGCCCGCTTCCATTTCGTCGAATCGGGGAGACATCCCGACGACAATGCCGGCCGGGGGGCTGCAGTACAGCGAAGCACCGTACGAGCGAGTACACGCAGATGAGCGTCGAGAACTTCTTATGAACTCACTAGCAGCCAACTCAACGTTCAATCATGAGCCAGTGATGGCCAATGAAATCACTGAACTCTTCGGTGCAGTTCCACACGGTGTGGTCGTAGACGCAACGTTGGGCGGGGCAGGCCACACAATGCGACTGCTCACTACGTATCCGTGGATGAGCGTGTTTGGAATTGACCAAGACCCAATGGCCATTGAGCATGCGCGTAAGGTTTCGCCGCAATTCGATGGACGACTGATGTTTCATCAAGGTCGCTTTGATGGAGTGTCCGAATTTTTGCAGATGCATCATGTGCCAGAAATTTCTGGCGCTCTGTTCGACCTAGGTGTTTCTTCGCCGCAGTTCGACGAGGCAGATCGCGGGTTTTCGTATCGCAACGATGGCCCTCTCGACATGCGCATGGATACCACGCAAGAGTTCAGTGCACTTGATGTGGTGAACGGATATGAAGTTCAGCAGCTGGCCGATGTATTGCGCGACCATGCAGATGAGCGTTTTGCTTTCCGTATTGCCAAGGCAATAGTTGCCGCACGTCCAGTAATGACCACTTCAGCACTCGCAGAAATTGTCGCTAATGCAATTCCGGCACCAGCACGCCGCACAGGTGGTCATCCAGCAAAGCGCACGTTCCAAGCAATTCGAATTGAAGTAAACAAAGAACTCGAAATTTTGCCGAAGGCAATTTCGGACGCAATTGCTGCCACGCAAGTTGGCGGTCGAATCGCTGTGTTGTCATATCACTCAGGTGAAGACCGTATTGTGAAGCAAGCTTTCCGTGATGCCGAAACTCGTCCAGGCGTAACCACCATCGCATCACCGTTTCAACACCATTTGTCCTCGGGCAAGTTGGTGAAGAAGGTGCGCGTTGCAGAACATGCATCTGCAGAAGAAATTGAACGCAACCCTCGCGCATCGTCTGCGCGACTCAGGGTTATCGAAAAGGTCGGCTGCTGAGATGGCGTTAGCGATCAACACAGAACGGGTGCCGCAACGGCGACTACGTGGTGAACAATCGATACCCCCTGAACGCCATCTCACAGTCATCCCTGGTACGTCAAAGCGAACCATTTTGTTCTTCAGCACCATGGTGCTTGGGCTATTCGTTGTGGTGTCGTCAGTGATTGGTCTGCAGGCGTACATCGCAGGACAACAATTGAAGTTGGATCATCTGACGAGTGAAATATCACTGTCACGTCAGTATCACGATGAATTGCGTCAGCAGCGTGCTGCATTGTTGGCTCCTGAGTATCTTCGCGAACAGGCAATGGCCATGATGATGACACCAGGTCTTGGTTCGAAGTTCGTAGAAATACCACAAGATGTGGTTGCATCAGTCGTGATCTCGACTGGGAAGATGAACCCGGCGTTTGCGGATCCATCGAACATCGCATCATTGAATCCACTCGCCAATTTGGGCGTAGCGCAAAATGAGGTGACGCAGCCATGAGTATCGCTGCTGGGTCCCGCGGACGTCGTCACGAGCCACAACGCGCTGGCGACATGGCTCGTGCGGCTGCACGGCAAACCGTACGAACGCTGACAGAAGACCTCAAGCCAGGAAAAATCTCGCATCGCTTGGCGTATGTGCGAATTGCTGTGTCGCTGATGTTGTGTGCGATGTTGTTGCGCACGGGCTACTTGCAAACGATTGGGTCGGGTCAATATCGCGATGCGAGTGTTTCCCAGCGCACACGGGTGAACACGGTGTATGCCGAACGTGGGTCCATTCTTGATCGCAATGGTCTTGAACTTGCAATACCAGTTCCGCTGCGCACGGTGTATGCAGACCCGCGTGAAGTTGTAGACGCAGTTGGAACAGCTCACGCAGTTGCCGCGTTGTTGGGGATGACTCCTGAAGCAGAAGTTGCACTTGCGGAAAAGTTGCAAGATAAGACGAAGAGTTTCACCTACATTGCACGTCAGGCTTCACAAGAAGTTGCTGACTCGCTCATCGCGCTGCAACTGCCGGGCGTGTCGGCGTACAACGAATCTGGTCGCGAACTGACAAGTGACGGGTTGCGCGCTTTGGTCGGTCGCACCGACCCAGACGGACTCGGAACTTCTGGACTTGAAAAGCAATTCGATATTTTGCTCGCTGGTGTGAACGGACGACAAGTGCGCGAGGTGAGTGCAAAGGGCCAGTCCATTCCGGCCACGCAAGACAACAGCGTTGCGGCAATTGCTGGAAAAACCTTGGTGACCACCATTGATCGCAATATTCAGTTCCAGGTTGATGGCATTTTGGCTCAGCAGGTAGCGCGCCTCCAGGCGCGAAGCGGAACTGCGATCGTGATGGATTCTGCAACGGGCGAAATTTTCGCAATGTCAACACTGCGCTTAAACGAAGACGGCACATATTCAGCCGATTCGGGAAACATCGCTGCCGTTGAAGCAAACGAACCTGGCTCGGTAGCAAAGGTATTCAGCATTGCTGCTGCAATCAACGAAGGCAAGGTTGACCCAACGACGGTGTTCAATGTTCCACCAACGTTTATTGCAAACAAGGGAACGAAATGGCAGCAGCCAATCAACGACGCTTATCCACACGGATTAGAAGACATGTCCGTTCGAAAAATCATTGTTGATTCATCAAACGTGGGAACGCTGATGATCGGACAAACTATTGGTTCGGATACGTTGCACGATTATTTGAAGTCGTTTGGATTTGGCGCAAAGTCAGCAATTGATTTCCCTGGAGAAACAAAGGGAATCCTGCAATCTGCAGACAAGTGGGCGGGTGCCAAGAAATTCACTACGTCGTATGGTTACGGTTATTCGGCAACAGCCTTGCAATTGATTGCAGGAGTAAACGTGGTCGCAAACAATGGTAATTATGTCGCACCTCGATTGGTGACGGCAACAGTGACGAAGGACGGCCTGAATGAGCCGATTGCTGCAACTGAACAGCACGCTGTCATCACTCCAGAAACCGCTGCGACGATGCGCTCGCTAATGACCGATGTTGTGTGCTTCGGAACTGCAACTCTTGGAAAAGTGCCGGGCATGACAGTCGCTGGTAAGACCGGAACCGCTTACAAGCGTCAAGACAACGGAACATATGTTGCAGACGATGGTTCACGCTCGTACTTCGCAAGTTTCATCGGATTCATTCCTGCACAGCAACCACGATTCACCGTGTTGGTGTCGATTGACGAACCAAATGCAGACTCGATGGATCGCTTCGGTGGAACTGCAGCCGCTCCAGTATTCGCAAACATCGCACAAGTGCTCATTAGCGAACTCGATATTCGTCCAACTGCAGCCGATCTCGGTTGTCCAAAAGAGCGTCCAGCAGAGCTCGGACCAAAGCACTAGCCATGGGCGCATCGCCGGCCGCGACCGGCCAGATGACATTGCATCATCTGGTGAACTCCGCACAACTCGGCGAGCACGGATTATTGGTTGAACTGGTTGGCGGCGATGTTGTCATTGCCGATGTCACGCATGACTCGCGACAGGTTCGTGCCGGTGCATTGTTCTGCTGTGTCGATGGCATGCAGGTGAATGGTCATGAATTTGCACAACAGGCCGTAGATGCCGGTGCATCAGCACTGCTTGTGGATCACGCATTGTCAATTGACGTTCCGCAAGTGGTGGTAACCGATGTGCGTCATGCAATGGGTCATGTGGCTGCTGCGCTGTATAACTTTCCGAGCTCAAGAATGCATGTGGTCGGCGTAACCGGAACGAATGGGAAGACGACGACGGCACATCTGCTTGCAGAGATTTTGCGAGCACATGGATGGAAAACCGAAGTCATAGGAACCCTGACAGGTGCTCGAACCACTCCAGAATCAACTGACTTGCAACGAAAGCTGAGTGAGTGTGAGCGCAATGGTGTGCAAGCAGTAGTTATGGAAGTGACATCCCATGCATTAGAGCTGCAACGCGTAGCGGGAACGACTTTTCAAGTGGCCGTGTTTACGAATCTGTCTCAAGACCATTTGGATTTTCATCACACCATGGAAAGGTATTTCGCAGCCAAGGCAAAATTGTTTGCGAAAGAATATTCGGCATGCGGTGTAGTCAATCGTGACGATGTGCATGGCCAACTTCTACTCGACACGATGACTATTGATTCAATGTCGTTTGGAATGAGCGACGTTGCTCATGTGCAGATGGATGCTCGTCATATTGAATACGAAATTGACGGCGTTCATATGCGCGCGCAGTTGGGCGGGCAGTTCAACGTGATGAATTCGCTCGCCGCGGTATCTGCAGCCCGTGCACTTGGCGTTTCACTGGCAGAGATTGCTGATGGACTTGGACGTGCTACCGCTGTACCTGGCCGATTTGAATCGATTGATGCGGGGCAATCCTTCGATGTGATTGTGGATTACGCGCACACACCAGATGCGTTAGAACGAGTGCTCGATTCGTCTCGCTCATTGATGAGTGAAAATGGAAAGTTGATTGTGGTTTTCGGTTGCGGTGGTGACCGTGACACTGAAAAGCGTCAGCCGATGGGTGAAATCGCAGGCACAAAGGCAGATGTTGTAGTGATTACTTCTGACAACCCTCGATCTGAGTCTGGGGCTGAGATTGCTGCACAGATCAATGCTGGAGTAAGAGCAGCAGATTCGCATAAAGTGCTGAGCACTGAATTAGATCGTCGTGCCGCTATTGGCAAGGCGTTTTCCATTGCACGCCCCGGAGATGTTGTTGTGATTGCAGGAAAGGGTCACGAAAACACTCAAACCATTGGAACTGAAATTTTTCCGTTTAGCGACGCACAAGTCGCTCGTGAACTTCTAGGAGCTCAATCATGATTGCTGTATTAATCGCTGGTGCCGTAGGAATGTTGGTATCACTAGCTGGCACGCGCGCGCTCATTTCATTTTTTCAGCGCTTGGGGAAAGGCCAACCAATTCTTGGTGCAGAAGACCACGGTCCTGCACATCAAATGGCCAAACAGGGAACACCGACGATGGGTGGAATTGCCATTCTGCTAGCCGGTTTCTTGGGCTGGCTGGTTGCTCACTTGCGAGATGGACTTCCGTTTTCAGACCAAGCGGCAATTATTTGGCTTTCGGTATTCGTGTTGGCAACGATCGGATTCCTTGACGACTTTCTCAAAGTTCAACGTCAGCACAATCGTGGAATTTTCTGGAAGAAAAAGGGTTGGATCACGTTCGGAATCACCGCGGTACTGATGTTCATCTTGGCGTCAACCACTGGCGTCGCTCAAACCATTTCGTTCACTCGCGCAATGAGTCCAGGCTGGCATTTGTCTGGTCCGTTATTTATTGCCTGGACAGCCATCATGGTGTGGAGCACGACGAATGCAGTCAATGTCACGGACGGTTTAGATGGACTAGCTGCTGGCTCGGCACTCTTTGGTTTCTTGGCCTTCACCATCATTGCGTATTGGGCTTTTCGTAACCCGCGTATCTACGACATGGTGAACCCGCTCGATCTAGCAGTGCTCTCGGCAGCTCTTGCTGGGGCATGCGGTGGGTTCCTGTGGTGGAACGCGGCACCTGCCCGAATATTTATGGGCGATGTCGGTGCACTTGGGTTGGGTGCAGCACTTGGAACATTGGCAGTTACCACGAATACACATTTGATGTTGCCAATTATCTGTGGCATCAACGTGTTTGAAGCCGGTTCGGTTGCCGTGCAAATGGGCGTGTTTAAAGCTTCGGGCAGGAAGAAGCGGTTGCTCAAGATGTCGCCAATTCACCACCACTTCGAATTGAGTGGCTGGCCAGAAACCACCGTCATCATTCGATTCTGGATCATCTCAGGAATTTGTGTTGCAACAGCTGTTGCAATCTTTATCGCCGACTTCACCAATCAAGTGTCACGATGACCCAAGGCTCCCCATCAACCTTCGTATTTGGGTTGGCTGTAGCGGGGCGTGCGGTTGCTACGTCGCTGCGTGAGCGTGGCGCTGAAGTCGTAGTTGGTGATGACAAGTTGACCGATGAACACAGATCATTCGCTCAGTCAATTGGTGCGCGCGTAGTGGACATTGCTCGCGATGGGGAATTGCAGCGCGTGATGAGTTCGGTGAGTGTGCTTTCTCCTGCGCCAGGTGTTGCTGAAAACCACGGAGTCATTCGTAGCGCGCGTGAAAATGGAGTTTCCATTCAGTCAGAAATTGAAATTGCCTATCGCATGGAACTGCTTCGTAGTGATGGTCCGCGACCGATGGTGGCAATTACCGGAACTGACGGCAAGACCACAACGACGTTGATGGCCAATGCGATGCTGCGTTCGGCAGGATTGCGTTCTGAGGCAGTGGGCAACACCGAAGTGCCACTCATTGAGTCGCTTGCTACCGAAGCGCAGGCCTTTGCAATTGAGTGTTCAAGTTTTCGTCTCGAGCACACCGAGCTATTTCGAGCCCAAGCTTCAGCTTGGTTGAACATTGCACCAGATCACTTGGACTGGCACAGCAGTTATCAAAAATATTTTGATGCCAAAGCAAAGATGTGGGCGAATTGCCTACCAACCGATGTTGTAGTTGCTCCCATTGAAGATGTAAACATTTGTGCAGTGGCTCGTGCGAGTGCGGCTCGCGTGGTCACGTTTGGTGCTGCCGATGGCGACTATCGCGTTGTCGGAAACGAATTGTGCGGACCGTCCGGCCCAATCATGAACGTTTCGCGCATGAAGCGTTCATTGCCACACGATGTGACCAATGCGCTCGCAGCAGCAGCGGTGTGTATTGAGGGTGGACTAGCGAGCGCACAGCACGTAGCGAATGCGTTGGAGCATTTTGAAAATGCACCGCATCGCATTCAGTTTGTCGCCGAGATTGGTGGTGTGCGCTGGTTTAACGATTCGAAGGCAACGAGTCCACATGCGGCGAGTGTGGCGATGCGCGCATTCGACAGCATTGTGCTCATTGCTGGAGGAAAGAACAAAGGGCTTGATCTTTCGCAGATGGCAAGTGAACCGCATCGGATGAGGGCTGTTGTTGCCATTGGCGCATCTGCAGACGACATTGCGCGAGCCTTTAGCGGTGTTTGCACCGTAGTGAAAGCCGAGAACATGAACTCTGCTGTTGTGCAAGCGAACGAGCTATCGCGTAATGGCGATGTCGTTGTCCTGTCGCCGGGATGCACCAGTTACGACTGGTACTCAAACTACGGTGAACGTGGCGATGATTTCATGAAATGCGTTCGTGAACTATCAGGAAATACTCGCTAGGAGGGCACTGTGGCAACAAACGTTTCAACTTCGCTAACACCGGCTCAACGTCGCCGCGCTGTGCTCGACAAAAAAGGTGTCGGCACTACGCGTCGCTTAACTACCGCAGCTCCAAACAAAGTGTTCTGGGGAATTCTCGCCGTCACGTCGTTGCTTACGGTGTTCGGATTGATGATGGTGTTGTCGGCAACTTCTATTGAGGCTGTGAACAGGGGAGGCTCGCCGTGGGCAATGTTCCAGAAGCAGTTCATGTGGGCGATATTTGGTTTGTTTGCAGGAATCACCACATATCGCATGCCGTATCACCAGTGGCACGGCATTGCTAAATACGCGCTGTGGGCTTCGTACGGGCTCATGGTGTTGCCTCTCGTTCCAGGATTGGGATTGGAAATTAACGGTGCGCGCGCGTGGGTGGCTCTAGGTCCAATTCGTTTTCAACCTTCCGAAGTGCTGAAGGTAACCATGTTGTTGTATTGCGCAAGCGTGTTGTCGCGTAGGCGTGCCGAAATGGCAAATTGGGAGCGCACGTTGAAGCCGGTGATGTTCGCCTGGGCAATCACTGTGACGTTGTGCGTGCTGTTACAAAAAGATCTTGGCGCTGCAATTGTGTTTACGTGCATCGTGATGGCGACTCTATTCATTGCAGGTGCGCCAATTCGATGGATGGTGACGATGACCGGGTTGTTCAGCGTTGTGTCACTTGTGTTGATTGCATCAAGTTCGCGATTGCAACACCGGTTTTTCTCATATTGGGACCTCGAAGCGAACAAAGGCCACTGGGCATACCAAGTGTGGCAATCCGTTTTAAGTATCGCTAATGGTGGAATTGCTGGAGTTGGCGTAGGCCAAGGAACTGGCAAGTGGGGTTACGTTCCACTAGCGCATAGCGATTTTATTTTTGCAATCATTGCCGAAGAGTTTGGACTCATTGGAACCGTTGGCGTCATCGGTGGTTTCATCGTGCTGTTGTCGCTTGGCATGCAAGCAGCCAAGGGTGCTCGCGACCATTACGGAGCGCTTCTTGCCGGTGGAATCACAACATGGCTCTGTGTACAAGCACTCATCAATATCGGAGGCGTTATCGGCGCAATGCCAGTAACTGGACTCACCTTGCCACTCATGTCTTACGGTGGATCTTCACTGTTTATGACGATGGCAGCTGTCGGTCTGTTGCTGAATGTTGCGCGTAATATGAAGTAGGTCATGGTCGCCCCCACTTCAACTACTTTTGCCGTAATTACTGGGGGCGGTACCAGCGGGCATGTAGTTCCCGCAATTGCTATCGCTGAGCTGCTCGTCGATGCTGGGCACGACATGTCGACACTGCATTACGTGGGCTCAAACCGTGGGGCAGAGGTATCCATGATTCCTGCGATCGGATTGGCCCATACCTTCCTTTCGGTTGATGGATTGCAGCGTGGGCTGTCAGTGTCCAAAGTAAAACGCAATGTGTTGATGGTGCCCACCATGTTGAGCGCGCTCGGTGCGGCAAAAGCGTTGCTGAAGCAATTGCAACCACAGGTAGTCATTTCTGTTGGTGGGTACGCAAGCATTCCTACATGTCGCGCTGCTCGAAAACTGCGCATTCCTGTCGTCACGTGTTCGTATGATCGCAGTCCAGGTCTTGCAACCTCGTTGCAGTCGCGGTATGCGGCTGTAACGGCAGTGGCGTATTCGCCGAGCAAATTGCGCAATGCAGTTGTCACAGGTGCTCCTGTGCGACGTAACTTGCGAACTGCCGATGTTCACGCGCTGAGAAATAGCGCTCGTGATTCGCTTGGAATTTCTGCAAGTGCACGCGTGGCTGTGGTGATGGGTGGTTCGCTTGGATCAGCCGTGCTCAACTCTGCGACCGAACATTTAGTGCAGAGCCTGCGCGGCACTGAACATACGTGTGTCATTCATATTGCTGGTGAGCGCTTTATGAATTCGGTGCAACTTCCGGTCACCCTGCATCACGGCAACGGGTCGTTGTCGTATTCGCGTATTGCTTATTCGAACGACATGATCACGATGTACGCAGCTGCCGACGTGGTGGTGTGCAGGGCGGGTGCAAGCACCATTGCCGAGGTGTCAACCGTAGGAGTGTGTGCGGTGATCGTGCCATGGAAAGACGCAGCTGAAAATCACCAGTTAGTCAACGCAAAGTGGCTCACCGACCGCGGAGGCGCGGTATTGCTTGAAGAGGAAAATCTCAGTGCACACGAGTTTTCACAACTGGTGACCGAGTTGCTTCGCGATGACGACCGTAGAGCAGCAATAGCCAGTCGTGCCCGCGAAATGGGCGAGGTGCATCGTCAGAGTTCAATGGCCAGTGTGATCGAACACGCAGCTCAGGCGCAACCGTGATGTCAACTACAGCGCATCTAGATCTAGCAATGAAGCAGCGAATTCATGTTGTTGGTGTGGGTGGTCCTGGGATGAGTGCGATCGCACAAGTGTTGATTGAAATGGGTCATCGCGTTTCAGGAAGCGACATTAAAGAGTCAGAGACGATTGAACGACTGCGTGGAATTGGCGTTGGTATCAACATTGGCCACGATGCCGGTGTGGTTCACCACTGCGATGCGGTGACAGCATCGACAGCGATTCCCGCCAGGAATGTGGAATTGACTGAAGCGCTCAACATCGGTGTCCCGGTACTCACCAGAGCACAGATGTTGGCTGCAATTTGCAGACAAAAACTTTCTGTTGGAGTTGCGGGTACGCATGGCAAGACCACCACGTCGTCAATGCTGATGGCTGTGATGCGGGAAGCGCAACTGCATCCAAGTTTCATCATTGGTGGAGATGTGCGAGGAATTGGCAGTGGGGCATCGTGGGGTAGTGGCAAATACTTGGTTGTTGAAGCCGATGAAAGCGACGGAACGCACGAACAGCTTCCACTTGGGGCAGCAATCGTCACCAACATTGACGTTGACCATCTTGATCACTTCGCAACGTTTGACAACGTGGTTGAAAGTTTTGGCAGATTTCTCGATGGTATTGACGGACCAAAAGTCGTGTGTGCCGATGATGAATCGCTCGTACAGCTTGCATCGACGCGTGGCGTGACGACCTATGCGCTCCATGCTCCAGCACGGTTTACTGCCCACAACGTGAAGTTCTTGGAAGGCGGGTCGACTTTTGATGTGCGTCATCACGAAGTTGCGGGCGATGCCGGAGTCGAGCTTGGATGCGTACATTTGCAGTTGCGCGGAGAACACAATGTGTCAAACGCATTGGCGGTGATTGCACTCTCGGCACTTCTTGGGATTGATTTCGACGTTTGTGCAACAGCGCTGTCTGAATTCTCTGGTGTGTCCCGAAGATTCGACCAACGAGGAACCGATGACGGAGTGGTGTTCGTGGATGACTACGCGCATCTACCAACTGAAATTTCTGCTGTGTTGTCAAGTTGTACAGATGAATCCGACACGTGGACTCGTGTGGTGGCTGTGTTCCAGCCCAATCGATTCAACCGCATGGAGCACATGTCGGATGCTTATGCCGACTGCTTTGCACATGCTGATCACGTGGTGATCACTGACATTTATTCTTCAGGTACAGCTCCAATTGCTGGAGTTACTGGCAAACTTGTCGTCGATGCCATCGTTCGCGCGAATCCACAAATGTCAATTGCTTGGAAGCCGACGCGTGCTGAATTGATTCAGCATCTTGCCGTTGAGCTGCGTTCTGGTGACATGTGCATCTCTATGGGATGTGGCGATATTGAAACTCTTCCCGACGAAGTGATGGCCGCGCGTCGCGCATTGCGAGGAGACGCGTGAGTACGCCACATCAACTTCGCCGTCCAGCATCGCCAGAGGCGATTGATCACGCCTTTGGCCTGTTCAATGCAAAGGCCAAACGAAATGTTGATCTATCGCAATACACCACATACAAAGTTGGTGGCACTGCAGCGCTGCACATGACAGTTGCATCGATTGATGATTTGTACCTCGTGAGTGCGGTTCTCGCCGAAGTCGAACTTCCCATTTTGGTCATTGGTCGTGGAAGCAATTTGCTGGTCTCCGATTCTGGGTTTCAAGGTTTGGCGTTGACCATTGGCGGACTGGCTGACTATGTGGACTTGCCGAATCGTGAAGAAGACCCCGACGTTGAACCGATTGCGTTGTTCGGTGGGTCTGTTGCTCTGCCTGTTGCTTCGCGACAAAGTGTTGCGCGTGGTCTAACGGGTTTTGAGTGGGGAGTAGGTGTTCCTGGATCAGTCGGCGGAGCGGTGCGCATGAATGCTGGCGGCCACGGTTCAGACATGGCTTCGTCGCTTACTTCTGTGCGCATGTTTCATTTACGCAAGGGACTTGAAGCCCATGTGAATGCAGTGGATCTCGGACTTCGATTTCGTGGCTCCGCGCTAGACGATCATCATGTGGTGCTCAGTGCAACCGTTGATCTTGAATGGTCGAAGTCGCAAGAAGCATCAGAGGCCGAGTTGCAAGAAGTGGTGCGCTGGCGTCGGGAGAATCAACCAGGTGGACAAAACGCAGGCTCGGTGTTTGTTAACCCTGAACCGGGCAAGGTGTCTGCTGGGGAAGTGATCGACGAACTTGGAATGCGTGGACTGCGCGTTGGTTCGGCTCAGGTTTCTGAAAAGCACGCCAACTTTATTCAGGCAGATGAAAATGGCAGTGCGCACGATGTTGTTGCGCTGATGGCAGAAATCCGTCGTCGGGTGCGCGACGAGCGCGGGTACGTGTTGCGCAGTGAGATTCGACTTGTCGGATTCGAAGATGCGACGGATCCGGCAATCGTGGAGCTGCTCAACAAAGACTCCGAAGTTGGCGTTTCTACTATTCGACTCGAACAGGTCTTTGATAAATCTTCTACCGGCAATGAAACCACCGATGGAACGATTCCCGCCTCAGTGTTGAGTGGTGAAGTGATTCGAATTGTCGACTCTGATGTGTCGGAAGAAGTGCTCGACGAGTTGCGAGAGGCATTTGGTCGCGACGCAACGCGAGACATCACTCGTGATGCGACCATCGTTCCCATCACCAGCGCAACGAGCAATCCAACATCGTCGACGAAGGTTCCCGATGCAGAACCTGTGGTGCCAGCCGAACGTGTAGTGATTGTCGATGATGATCTGCGAATTGTGACCGATGACGACTTCCCGGCAGACACCATGTCGCAGAGCGTGCACCGCGCACCAACATCTACTCGTGTAGCAATTTTTGATGACGAACTAATGCCAAGTGGAGAGATTGATTCTGACGGCAGTGTAAGCGGAGCCGTCATCATCGATGGCACGGCATGGACCGAAATTTCGCCGCTTCGTCGTTTCATAAATGGTGCAAAGCAACTGGTCAACATGCGCGGCGTTAATCGTCGCAAGCAACTACTTGTTGTTGGTGGTTCGCTAGTCGCCTTTGTGGTTTTTGTACTCATTGTGCTTGCCTCACCAATCGTCGCCGTGCGCAACATTGATATTGAAGGCGTGAAGTACGCGAACTCCACATTGATCGAAACTGTGTCAAAGAGTTTGCGTGGCAAGTCGGTACTCACCGTTGACACCAATGCTGCGCAGAAATTGTTGGAGACCGATCCGTGGATCGAGTCAGTCCGGATCAAGACGTATTTGCCGGGACGTGCTGTCATCGAAATTAACGAGCGCGTGCCAGTTGCTTGGTTCTTAGGTGTAGATAACCAGGGCAGGGTGATTGATCAAGAGGGTCGTGTGCTTGCTGTGGTGAATGGTCGCCCAACCGAATACATGCTGATCGATGGCACTGGTCCCAATTTGATTGCTGGCGCTATGGCCTCTGAGTCCTATACGGCAGCCGCGCAATTGGCGATGTCGCTGCCAGATGAAATTCGGCCAGTCGTAAAAAACATGGGCGTAAATGGCCCTAATCAGGTGACGATGACCCTGTTGACTGGGGCGGTAGTGAAGTTCGGAGAACCCATTGACCTGCGAAACAAGCTCGTCAATGTTGTTGTCATCCTTCGCCGTCGGGACATTAACCAGATTGCGGGTATCGATGTGTCGTCGGGAACCCCTGTGGTGTCCTCGCCATAAGAAGACCCCTGATGCGAGGCTTCCCGTATGGGGAGTGTTGGTCAACTAGCCTCGTGAACGACGTCATGTAAGGCGTTTCGCATATATCGAGTAATCGTTAACGGAGGCATGAACAAAATGGCTGGAGCACCGCACAACTTTCTTGCAGTGATCAAAGTGATTGGCGTGGGTGGCGGCGGTATCAATGCCGTACAGCGCATGATCGACTCCGGAATGAAGGGCGTTGAGTTCATTGCGATTAACACTGACGCACAGGCGCTCATGATGAGCGACGCAGAAGTGAAAATCGACATCGGCCGTGAATTCACTCGTGGACTTGGTGCAGGTAGCGATCCTGAAGTCGGTCGTGAAGCAGCCGAGTCAAGTCGTGCAGAAATTGAAGAACTTGTTGCTGGCGCAGACATGGTGTTCATCACTGCAGGTGAAGGTGGCGGAACAGGAACTGGTGCCGCTCCGGTCATTGCAGAAATTTCGCGCGCAGCGGGTGCACTCACCGTTGGCATCGTGACACGCCCATTTAATTTCGAAGGTCGTCGTCGTGCGTTGCAAGCAGAAGCAGGAATTTCCAAGCTTCGTGAAAAAGTGGACACTCTGATCGTGATTCCAAACGAGCGCTTGCTCACCATTTCAAGTGACAAGACCAGTTTGTTGGCAGCGTTTGCAACAGCAGACCAGGTTCTGCTCGATGGCGTAGTGGGAATCACCGGGTTGATCATGACCCCAGGTCTGATTAACACCGACTTTGCTGACGTGAAAATGATTCTGAAGAATGCTGGAACGTCACTGATGGGAATCGGTCGTGGAACGGGAGACAATCGTGCAACGGTTGCTGCGAACGCCGCAATCAACTCGCCGTTGCTGGAATCCTCTGTTGAAGGTGCTCGCGGAATCTTGTTGAACATCGCTGGTCCTTCAGATCTCGGATTGTTCGAAGTGAACACTGCATCAGAAATCATCCATGCAGTTGCACACCCAGATGCAAACATCATCTTCGGATCAGTAATCGACGATGAGCTTGTTGATGAAGTGAAGATCACTGTTATTGCTGCCGGTTTCGATCGTGGGGACAACACCAGTTCACGTCAGCGCGAACCGCGTGCTGTTGACACAGGTCGCATCCCTGAACAGCGTGGAAGTCGTTTGAAAGAGTTGTTCGGTGCTGGTGAAGACCCACTGCGCGACGATGACGACGGTCTTGACGTTCCTTCGTTCTTGAAGTAACTCTCGCGTTGGATCAGCGCAGTGTTAGCGAGGCTGTTGCAGCGCTGCGTAATCGAATCACCCTTGCTGGTGGAACAGACGTAGCTCTTGTAGCGGTAACGAAAACGTTTGGTTCTGATGCGTGGCGGTTTGCCAAAGCTGCAGGTTGCCAAGCAGTTGGCGAAAACTATGCCCAGGAAGTTGTTCAAAAAGCAGGTGAGGTGGCATTGTCCGACCGTTTGCCGGTGCACTTCATCGGCCAATTGCAGTCAAACAAAATCAAGCAGTTGGCTGACATTGTCGACGTTTGGCAGTCAATCGATCGGCTCTCGCTGTTAACCGAAATTGCTAAGCGAGTAACCCGGGCGGGTGTAGAGGTGATGCTCCAGGTAAATGTGACTGCTGAAGACGGAAAAGGTGGGTGCACGCCTGCCGAAGTGGGAGAGTTAACCCGTGCCGCACGTGACTTGGGCCTGACAGTTTCAGGACTCATGGCGGTTGGCCCCACGAATGAAGACCCGATCGAGACCCGTTCAGCGTTTCGCACACTGCGCGCATTGGTCAATGAGCATGGCTTGCAACAGTGCAGTATGGGCATGACTGGCGACCTCGAGATTGCAGTCGAAGAGGGAAGCACCATGGTGCGTGTGGGATCAGCCCTGTTTGGCAACCGTCCATCACCGCATAGGTAAGTTGTTGTAACCTCGTAGCGATGTCAATGTTTAGACGAGCTATGGATTACCTGGGCCTTGGGCCAGATGACGCATACGACGATTACGACGCTTCAATAGCCGTTGAGCGTCCATTGCCGCGCCGCCGACCAGAACCACGCGGACGTATGACCCGTCAAGAAGAAGAGTATGACGACTACGAAGAGTACGAAGATGACATGGCTGACCAGCGTGCACCTCGTGCACCACGTGGTATGAACACCCGTGCACCGCAGCAGCGCGATGATTCCAGCGTGCAAGTTCGTCCGTCTACAGGCGCACAACGCGCGCAGCCAACCGTTCGACCGCTCTCGGCAAATTCTGCTCAGCCTGTTGAAGTACGACCAACGCGCTACGACCAAGCAAAAGAAGTTGCCGACTTGTTTAAGGGTGGTAACTCGGTGTTGCTGAATATTGGTTCGGCCGACAGCGAAGTGGCTCGACGCTTACTCGATTTCACCAGTGGGTTAATTTACGGAATGCAAGGCACCATGGAAAAGGTGTCCCCAGGCGTGTTCCTGATTAAGCCATTTGGCGCAAGTTCTCCGCGCGGCTGACGTGGATATTCGCGATATCGCGTGTGGCGCGATAACTCTTTTTACCTACTTGATATACGCGCGAGTGATTTTGTCGTGGTTTCCTGCAAGCCCAAATGGAGCCTTCGGACAAATTTCGCGCATCATTTATCAAATCACCGATCCGGTATTACTGCCTGTACGGCGAGCGCTCCCACTTGTTGGTCCTCTTGATTTGTCGCCAATCGTTGTGGTGATCGGACTTTCCATTCTCCGCAGCGCCATTTGCTGATTGCGGTGAACCGAGAGTAACGAAGTCGTACACTTACGCACCGTGACGTATCCGCAAGTTGATCCGCAGCCGAATTTTCCGGCAATTGAAACCGAAACGCTGAAGTTTTGGAAAGAGGACAACACCTTTGCTGCATCCGTCGAGCAGCATCCAACAACTGGCGATGCGTCAAATGAATTTGTGTTTTACGATGGCCCACCGTTTGCCAATGGGTTGCCGCACTACGGTCACTTGCTCACCGGATTCGTTAAAGATGCAGTGCCTCGATATCAGACCATGCGAGGCAAGCGGGTAGAGCGTCGTTTTGGTTGGGATTGTCACGGCTTGCCAGCAGAAGCTGAGGCGGAGCGTCAGCTCGGAATTTCAGGTACACAAGCAATTACCGATTACGGCATTGACAAGTTCAATGACTATTGCAAAGTTTCGGTGCTGCAGTACACAGCGGACTGGGAGCGATACGTCACTCGTCAGGCTCGTTGGGTTGATTTCTCGAACGATTACAAAACGCTCGACACCTCATATATGGAAAGCGTGATGTGGGCGTTTAAAACGCTGTGGGACAAGGGGCTTATTTACGAAGGCTTCCGCGTGTTGCCGTACTCGTGGGCACTGGAAACTCCATTGTCTAATTCAGAGACGCGAATGGATGACGCTTACAAAATGGTGCAAGACCCAGCGCTCACCGTGGCTTTTGCACTGGAGTCTGGTGACAACCTGTTGGCCTGGACGACGACGCCGTGGACACTGCCGAGCAACCTAGCTTTGGCAGTTGCGCCAGAGGTTGACTACGTACGCGTGCGTCATAACGGCAAGGTGTACATATTGGCTGAAGCACGGTTGGCTTCGTATGCAAAAGAACTCGACGGGGCAGAAGTACTTGGCACCGTTCGCGGATCTGAGCTCGTAGGTCAGCGCTACACGCCGCTGTTTCCGTATTTCGCCGATCATGCTGGAGCATTCCGTGTGTTTGGTGGTGACTTCGTTACTACCGAAGACGGAACTGGTGTAGTGCACATGGCACCTGGTTTCGGCGAAGACGACTATCAAGTGTGTAAAGACAACGGCATCGAACTTGTTGTCCCAGTTAACAGTCGAGGCGAATTCACGCAAGAAGTTCCCGACTATGCGGGCATCCAAGTGTTTGAGGCAAACCCGCTCATCATTCGTGCGCTGAAAGAACGTGGAGTGGTGCTGCGTCACGAAACGTACGATCACTCATACCCGCATTGTTGGCGCACGGGTAAACCGCTTATCTACAAAGCGTTGAGCTCATGGTTCGTCAATGTGACAGCGGTGAAAGATCGAATGGTCGCATTGAACCAAGAAATTCGCTGGGTTCCAGAACACCTGAAAGACGGAAGCTTTGGAAAGTGGCTGGAAAATGCGCGCGATTGGAACATCAGTCGCAACCGTTTCTGGGGTTCGCCAATTCCCGTGTGGCGCAGCGACAACCCTGAATATCCGCGAATCGATGTGTACGGAAGCGTTGCCGAACTTGAGCGTGACTTTGGTGTGAAAGTTGCCGACTTGCATCGCCCTGTCGTGGACGACTTGGTACGACCAAACCCTGATGACCCAACCGGCAAATCCATGATGCGTCGTGTGCCTGAAGTGTTGGACTGCTGGTTTGAAAGCGGATCAATGCCGTTTGCTCAAGTGCATTACCCATTTGAAAATCAAGAATGGTTTGAGCAACACAACCCTGGTGATTTCATCGTTGAATACATTGGGCAAACTCGTGGCTGGTTTTACACGTTGCACGTTTTGGCCACTGCGCTATTCGATCGTCCTGCGTTTTCGACATGTGTGAGTCACGGCATTGTGCTTGGTGATGATGGTCAAAAAATGTCAAAGAGCCTGCGCAACTATCCAGACCCGATGGGCATATTTGACAGTTACGGCGCCGATGCGATGCGTTGGTACCTGCTGTCGTCATCAATTTTGCGCGGGTCTGATTTCGCGGTTACCGAAGAAGGCATTCGCGACACCGTGCGACAAGTGATGTTGCCGTTATGGAACAGCTGGTATTTCTTGTCGCTATACGCAAATGCCGATGGCAAGTCCGGCAAGGTTGACTACTCGTCCGACAACGTGTTGGACACGTACATCTTTTCAAAATTACATCACCTCGTTGTCGACACCACGGTCAGCATGGATGCATACGACTTGTTCAATGCGTGCCAACAGGTGCGTACATTCCTCGACGTACTAACGAATTGGTATATTCGCCGCAGCCGTAATCGCTTTTGGTCTGGCGATCAACAGGCGATTGATACGTTGCATACTGTGCTCGATGTATTGACTCGAGTTGCAGCGCCGTTGTTGCCGCTGATCACCGAGCAGGTGTACATCGGTCTTACGGGCAATCGCAGTGTGCATCTCACGAAGTGGCCAGTGGCTACAGACATCCCGGTCGATAACGATTTGGTCGTTGTGATGGACCAGGTTCGCGACGTGTGTTCAACAACGTTGTCACTCCGCAAGTTGCATTCTCGTCGAGTGAGACTGCCGCTTGCCAGCCTGACGGTTGCATCGCCACTTGCTCTTGGCTTGCAGCCATTCGTCTCGATCATCACCGAAGAGGTGAACGTGCGTGAAGTGAAGCTCACCGCTGATGTTGCAGGAGTTGCGCGCCACGAATTGCAAGTGGTGCCAGCAGCACTTGGACCACGACTTGGTGGCGATACGCAAAAAGTGATTGTTGCTGTAAAGAAGGGCGACTGGACACAACAGGGAGATGTTGTGGTGGCCGGTGGCTACGAACTTCAACCGCATGAATATCAACTGAAGTTGCTCGCCGCGGTAGGAGATGCCGAGTCAACTGCAAGTTCTGCATTGCCCGATGGCAAGGGAGTCGTGCTGCTCGATATTGCGCTCACTCCAGAGCTTGTGGCAGAGGGCACTGCGCGCGACATTGTGCGGATTGTCCAGCAGACGCGCCGCGAGGCAGATCTTGCGGTGTCGGATCGAATTCATTTGATCCTCGGACTGCCCGACGACGTTGCCCAGCAGGTGGCTCCGTTTGCCGACTACATCTGTGCAGAAACCCTTGCTGAGCGCCTGTCCTACAATACGGACGCATCACGAACCACGGACTTGGATGGGACTCCCATTTATGTTGCCGTGGAACGACTACGGTGAAGCGCCAAGTCAGGGAGGTAGCTATGCCATCAAAACCAACCAAGAAGAAGCCAGTTTCCAAAAAGCCGGCAGCGAAGAAAAAGTCCACTGCCAAAAAGCCCGTCGCAAAGAAGAAGCCTGCGGCTAAGAAACCCGCCAACAATAAGGCTGCAGCAGCCAAGAAGAAGGCTGAGCTCGCCAAGAAGGCTGCGCTGAAGAAGAAGATCGAAGCGAAGAAAATTGCCGACCGGAAGAAGGTTGAGCTCGCCAAGAAGGCTGCGCTGAAGAAGAAGATCGAGGCCCAAAAGAAGGCTGAGGCCCAAAAGAAGGCGGCGCTGAAAAAGAAGATCGACGCCCAGAAAAAGATTGAGGCCAAGAAGAAGGCCGATGCCAAGAAGGCCGCCGATGTTTTGCGTAAAAAGCAAATTCGCGAGCGTGAAATTGCAAAGAAGCAACTCGCTGCTGCAAAGAAGAAAGAGCTGGCTGAAAAGGCGAAAGCAAAGGCCATAGCCGATAAGGAAAAGGCAAAAGAGAAAATCAGGCTCGCTGCCGAAAAGCAGGCGCAACGCGAGGCTGCTGAAAAGCAAAAAATCGCTGAACGCGAAGCTAAGGAAGCAGCACGCCTTGCAGCACTTGCTGAAAAAGAAGCTGCTCGTGAAGCAGCCTTGCGCGCGAAGCGCAAACCAGAACCACCACCTCGTCCGGTCATTGTTAAGACCGAGTTTCACGATGGTATTCAGGCAACCAAGGAATTTGATCTCAAGTTTTTGATCAGCCAACGTGAAGCGTTGTTGGAAAAGCGTTCACTCCTGACAAAGCAGGCAGTGCGCTTGGAAGACGAAGCCAACGCCATGATTGAAGACGTCGAAATGGGAGACGTGCAGTTTGATGAAGAGGGCGGCGAAGGGGACACCATGGTGGTGGAACGCGAACGCGACCTCATGCTGTCGGCTCAGGCTCGCCAAGAAGTAGAAGAGATTGACGGTGCGCTTGCTCGCATCGTCAGCGGTGAATATGGGTACTCCGTGCATAGCGGCTTACCAATTCCACGCGAGCGCTTGAAGGCGATTCCATGGACAACTGAATCGGTATTGGAGCGGGTCGGCGGCATCGGTCGTCGATGACCTCAGCATTTGCGCGCGTGCGCACGAGTTGGATTGGAGCATGCGCCGCATTAGCTGTGCTTGTTCTTGACATACTCACTAAAGGCTGGGCAGTTTCTGCGTTGTCTGATGGACGTGACATCCACATTTTTTGGACTCTGCACTTTGCTCTCACGCATAACGAAGGCATGGCGTTTTCAACTGGCGCCAATGTGGGACCATTTATTGGCATGCTCGCAATCGTGGTGATTGCCATTTTGCTGCTCACCATGCGCAAACAGAGCAATGTTGTGTCGCTCGTTGCGACAGGCTGCATTATTGGCGGAGCGATGGGCAATGTTCTTGACCGCGTGTTTCGTGGTGACGGATTCATGGGCGGGGCAGTTGTCGATTTCATCGACTTTCGTTGGTGGCCGGTATTTAATGTTGCCGATATCGGCATTGTGTGCGGCGCAATTGCAGTTGCGTACAGCATGATTGTTTCTCAACCCGAAGTTTTAGAAGGAACCGAATAGTGCTTATTGAAACCATTCCTGCCGCATTGCACGAACAGCGACTTGACCGCGTAGTTGCCTTGATCGCCGATATCAGTCGGGCCACTACGTCAACGCTTATTGAGTTAGGTGGCGTCACCCTTGACGGAGTTGCCGGTGTAGCCGGCAAGGTCAAAGTGCGCGAAGGCCAAGAAGTCACGATCAACACCTCGATGATTCCCGAGAAGGAATTGCCCCAGGGTGACGCTTCAGTAGTTCTCGATGTGGTGTATGCCGACGACGACGTGATTGTGGTGAACAAAGCGCCAGGAATTGTGGTGCACCCAGGCTCTGGAAATCCGAGTGGAACATTGGTGAACGGAATATTGGCGTTGTACCCAGAAGTTGCCACGGTTGGAGATCAACTTCGCCCTGGAGTGGTGCATCGTTTAGATGCAGGAACCAGTGGCCTGATGGTGGTGGCCAGGTCGCAGGTTGCTTACGATTTCTTGGTCGATGCGCTCACTCGTCGCGATGTAACTCGCGTGTATATCGCACTCGTGTGGGGACACCCTGAAGTTTCAACAGGTCTGATTGACGCGCCGATTGGACGCGATCAGCGCGATCCTACGAAAATGGCTGTGGTCATTGACGGAAAATTTGCCCGCACTCATTACGACGTGAAGAAAAAGTTTGAGCTTCCGCAACCTTGCGCACTTGTTGAGTGTCAATTGGAAACAGGGCGTACGCATCAAATTCGTGTGCACCTCGATTCGATCGATAACCCAGTAGTCGGGGACTCCACGTATGGAGGGGCAAGAAGTTCGCTGTCTTCTCCGCGACCAATGTTGCACGCAGCGAAACTCAGTTTTGCTCACCCAACTACTGGTGAAGTGATGACGTTTGAAGCGCCGGTTCCACAAGACATGCAAGCGGTAATCGACCGCTGCGAATAAGTGTTAGTGGTGAAGTTCTGGCCACTGGGCAGTGCCACGAGCGGCCTGCGCAATTTTGGCCAACGTGTAGTCGGCTAGGTGATGGCGCATATGTTCGCCAGCCACGTTCCAAATAGCGAGCAACACGCAGTGTCCTTCGTGGTCGCACGCACCATCTTGGTGTGGTTGACCAAAATCACCCAACGTGATTGGGCCGTCGGCTGCGGCAATAATTTCGGAGAGCAAAATTTCTTCTGGAGGGCGAGCCAGTACGTAGCCACCACCAACACCACGTTTTGATTTCACGAGGCCTGCGCCTTTTAGGACGAGCAGAATTTGTTCGAGATAAGGCTGGGGAAGTGCGGTGCGCGTGGCAATATCGCGAACTGAAGTTGGCCCGTGTTCTTCGGAGTGAAGGGCAAGCGACAACAGCGCACGACACGCATAGTCACCACGAGTAGATACACGCACTCTTGTAGTGTAGATCGGGTGCCTACTCCGCGAGTCCCCGACTATCAAGGTGGCTCAATTGCGGGCTTGATCCCCGCCCTTTTAGGTCCTCGTGGAACTCAGGAAATTCCTCAGTGGATGCCTTCGTGCGTACAAGGGGCGAACCAGGTGGTGCTCTTGGTGCTCGATGGACTCGGCTGGCATCAGCTACGTGAGCATCAACAACATGCGCCGATGCTGTCAAGCATGCAAGGTGGTTCCATCACCAGCGTTGCTCCAACAACAACGGTCACTGCATTGACATCGATTGCTACGGGTCTTACTCCAGGCGAACACGGAATGATGGGGTATCGCATCGACCTCGGAGGTCATGTGGTGCAGATGTTGAGATGGGGAGACGATAAAGGCGACCTGCGTGCAACGTATCCCCCTGATTTGGTTCAACCATGCCCGCCATTTATGGGTGCTGCCGTACCGGTGCTGAGTAAGGCCGAGCTTGAGGGTTCTGCTTTTACCGAGGCGCACCTACGTGGTTCGCGGCCGATGGGTTGGCGTGCGGCATCGAGTATTGCTGTGCAAGTTGGTCAGTTGTTGCGCAGTGGACAAAAGTTTGTGTACGCCTATTACGACGGTGTTGACAAGATTGCCCACGAACGCGGCTTTGGTGAGTACTACAACTCCGAACTGCGTAACGCCGATCGTTTAGTCGCTGATGTTGCAGAAGCGTTAGTACCTGGCTCGGTGTTGTTGGTGACAGCAGACCATGGTCAAGTGCATGTGGGGCAGAATACGCAGACGCCGCATGCTGATGTGCTGTCACGCATTACGCATCAATCTGGAGAAGGAAGATTTCGCTGGCTACATGCCAAATCTGGTGCCGAACAGGACTTGTTGGATGCAGCGAAACAGCATCACGCACAAGACGCATGGGTGGTGTCGCGTGACGAAGCTTGTGACCAGCAATGGTTTGGCAAACGCGTGACCGACGCGGCGCGTAAACGACTTGGCGATGTTGCGTTATTGCCGTTTACGGCTACCAGTTTTGATGAGCCACTGGATTCCGGCTCGTATTCGTTGGTCTGTCGACATGGGTCGCTCACCGACGCCGAAATCGATGTGCCATTATTGGCAGTTGTACGCTGAGTTTGTAATGGCCGATTCGTTCACTCACTTACATGTCCACACGGAATATTCCATGTTGGACGGTGCTTCACGCCTGGACGAATTAGTTGGCAAAGCTGCAGCCGAAGGAATGCCAGCGCTTGGAATGACTGATCACGGCAACATGTACGGCGTTGTCGATTTTTATAAGCAGTGCAAAGAAAAAGGTATTAAGCCGATCATCGGTACCGAGGCATACATGGCGCACGAGCATCGCTCGGAGCGTCCGTCGCGACGCGGGCGAATTGACGACTCGGGTGGCGAAACCGAAAGTGGGGGAAAGGTGTACTACCACCTCACCTTGCTTGCCGAGAACAACATCGGATACAAGAACCTCATCAAATTGTCGAGCCTTGCATTCCTAGAGGGCTACTACTACCAGCCGAGAATGGACTGGGAACTTCTGCAACGCCACAGCGAAGGCATTATTGCAACGAGTGGATGTTTGGGCGGTCACGTTTTGCAGAAGATGTTGAAGGGCGACATGTCTGGCGCGGCGACCGATGCCGGACGACTACAAGACATTTTCGGCAAAGACAATTTCTTTATTGAACTTCAAGATCACGGAATCGCTGAGCAGCATCAAACTAATCCGCAACTCATTGAACTAGCCAAGAAGATTGGCGCGCCGTTGCTGGCAACGAACGACACCCACTACACGCATCGCGAAGACCATGAAGCACACGACGCTTTGTTATGTGTGCAAACTGGCTGCACCATTGCAGACCCAAACCGTTTCAAGTTTGAAGGCACCGAGCACTATCTGAAATCAGCGCAAGAAATGCGCTATCTGTTCCGTGAAGTTCCTGCTGCATGCGACAACACGCTGTGGATTGCTGAACGCGCCGAAATCGATATTCCATTTGGCAACTCGGTATTGCCGCACTTTCCAATTCCGGAGGGCTTTGCTGGCGATGGCGAATATCTTCGCGACCTCGCATACAAGGGCGCACACGAGCGTTGGGGCGAAAAGCTTCCCGATTCGATAACACAGCGACTTGACTACGAACTTGAAGTCATCGGTGGAATGGGATTCAGTTCGTACTTCTTAATTGTGTGGGACCTCATTCGCTATGCGCGTGAACAAGACATTCGCGTTGGTCCTGGTCGCGGTTCAGCTGCTGGCTGTGCCATTGCGTATTGCTTGCGCATCACCGACCTTGACCCCATTAAGTACGACCTCATCTTTGAGCGGTTCCTAAATCCAAGTCGCATTTCAATGCCCGATATCGACATGGACTTTGACTCGCGCTACCGCGATCAAATGATCCGTTACGCAGCCGATAAGTACGGACGCGATCATGTTGCGCAAATCATTACATTCGGAACAATCAAGGCGCGCAATGCTGTTCGCGATGCGGCTCGAGTGCTTGGTTATCCGTATCCACTCGGCGACAAAATTGCCAAGCTCATGCCGCCACTGGTGATGGGTCGCGACACTCCGTTGAAGTACTGCTTCGAAGAGGATTCCAAGCACAAGGCTGGGTTCCAAGCAGCAGCCGACTTGCGTGCTCTCTGTGAAATCGATCCTGACGTGAAACGCATTGTGCAAGTAGCTCGAGGCTTGGAAGGATTGAAGCGTTCAGTTGGAATTCACGCAGCAGCAGTGGTGATTACCAAAGAGCCGCTTACTGAGTATTTGCCAATTCAGCGTAAACCCGAACAGGGTCAAGCGCCTGAAGATGCGCCAGTGGTGACGCAGTACGAAATGCACGGAGTCGAAGATCTCGGTTTGTTGAAAATGGACATTCTTGGTTTGCGCAACCTTGACGTCATTTCAGACGCCAATGCCATGATTCGCAAGACGCGTGATGAGCGATTCTCGATTGATGCCATTCCAATGGACGACAAACCGACGTACGAGTTGCTGTCGCGCGGAGACACCATCGGAGTGTTCCAGTTGGAGTCCTCGCAGATGCGCGCATTGCTGAGGTCGCTCATTCCCGAGCGCTTTGAAGACCTCTCTGCCGTACTCGCGTTGTACCGACCGGGTCCGATGAGCGCCAACATGCACAACGACTTTGCCGACTACAAGAACAGTCGCAAGAAGATCCAGTATTTCCACCCCGATGCTGCAGACGTTTTGGGGGACACCTTTGGACTCATGATTTATCAGGAGAGTCTGATGCGCGTGTCGCAGAAGTTCGCTGGCTTTTCCATGGCCGAAGCAGACAACTTGCGCAAAGCATGCGGAAAGAAGATTCCCGAGAAGATGGAAGAAGCGCGTGGCAGCTTTGTTGCAGGCTGCGAGCAAACTGGATACGGCGTAGACCTGGGTGAAGAACTGTTTGACACCATTGTGAAATTTGCTGACTATGCATTTGCCAAGAGTCACGCGTATGGGTACGGACTCATTTCGTATCAAACTGCATATCTCAAAGCGCATTATCCGGTGGAGTACATGGCGTGCTTGCTCACCAGCGTGAAAGCGAACTACGAAAAGGCCGCTGTGTATTTGTCGGATGCGCGTACCAGTGGCATCACCGTGTTGACACCCGATATCAATCGTTCTGGCGTCAACTTCGAACCAATCATCAACGGTGACGATCAGCAAATCACGTTTGGACTTAGCGCCATTCGCAACGTTGGAGAAGGTCTGGTGCGACAGATCATTGAGCATCGTGATGCACATGGTGTTTTTGAGTCGTTCTATGACTTTGCAGAACGCGTACCCGAACAAGCACTAAACAAGCGGACCATCGAGTCGCTGATTAAAGCTGGAGCATTCGACAAACTCGGACACCCGCGCAAGGGCCTACTGATGGTGTTCGAATCAATCATTGACACCACCATGGTGCGCCGCCGCGAACGCGATCAGGGCGTGATGAGCCTGTTTGGTGACTTGGGAGATGAAACCGAAGGCTTCTCCGAGCGCCAAAATATTCCCGATCTGCAATTTGATAAGACCGAGCAGTTGAAGTTTGAAAAGGAAATGCTCGGTCTGTATGTGTCGGATCATCCGCTCATGGGAATTGAGGGAGCGTTGCGTCGTCGCGTTGACTGCTCAATTCCGGAAGCGCTAGAGCGAGATGATGGTGCATTCATGGTGATTGGTGGAATCGTGAACGGTCTTGCGCGCAAATACACGCGTAAGGGTGACCAGATGGCAACGTTTCAGTTAGAAGACTTGCAGGGTTCAGTTGAAGTCACATTGTTTCCAAAGACGTTGCAAAAATTTGGCCATCAGCTAGCTGACGACATTTTGGTATCGGTACGTGGGCGCCTCGATAAGCGAGATGACAGCAGGGTTGGATTCATGGCAATGGACATCACCGTGTTGGAAGGGTTGCGTGCTTTCCAAGACTCGCTGCA
>CANIHL010000010.1 GCA_947467375.1 Acidimicrobiaceae bacterium
CTGCGCTCGGCGGCCCAACCGACTTCTGTGAAAGCTCCACAAAGTATTTGGTTTCTGCGCCTGTCATTCGTGAAATTACAGCTCAGCGCACTGGCTGGATTGAATCTGTTGGTGCAAAAGAAATTGGCATGAGTGTGGTGGTGTTGGGTGGTGGACGAACGCAACCCGGGGCACCTATTGACTGGCGAGTCGGCGTAAACGGCATTCCGAGTGTTGGTGACAAGGTCGAGAGCTCAACAGTCATTGCTCGAGTACATGCCGCCTCTGAAGTTGCTGCAGAAATCGCAGAAAAACGAATTCGCGCTGCAATTTCAATTAGTGAATCTCACGTAGATCCACGCCAAGTACTTATTGCATAGTTCTACTTCAGTATTGAATTGAGAAATACCCCAAGAATTGTGCCGGTTGCCCCGAGTATGGCGACCATCACCATTGCTGTTATTCCAACGAACTTCCATGCTGTTGTGTTCATTTGATCAATTAGTTTCGATTCAGATTTAACAATCCGAAGTTCGAGTCGTAGTGCAAGATTTCGTAGGTCGCTTTTTGTGGCCGGTTCTGAAGAACTGATGTTGAGGTCGTCCTTGACCTGATCCTGAAATTCGTTGTCCATGAGTGTTCCTAGTGCAGTTGGGTTCATGTGGCACATGTGTGCGAGGACAACCATGGTTGACGGTGAGATTGTTACATAAGCCTTGCTTTGGCTGTCAAGTATCCTGATATGCCGAGGCCCCCGTAGCTCAGTGGATAGAGCGACGGTTTCCTAAACCGCAGGTCGCATGTTCGATTCATGCCGGGGGCACCAGTGAAATAAGGGTTTTGTAATTCACGAAATTCAATGGGTGAATTTTTAGTGAATGTTGATTTAGAAACTTTCTAAATTGCTATAGATCTTTAAAGTTGAGGGTAATCCAAGAAGCATTGGTCTAATTGTCGTTGCTCCGCTTTAGTAAGAGCGCTGACATTGTTGTTTGGATTATTAAATAGATTCAGGTTTAACAAATATTGTCGATTAAGACTTATGCACTCGTCAAGAGTGAGATCAGGTTTATCTTTTGAGCACGAAGTCAGCGATAGCCCCAGTGCAGAAATGCAAATGGCGACGGTCACGCGCCTAAACTACGTTTTATTTTTCTGAGAAAACAACGGTTGAAATTCTAAAGCAATCATGATTTGGAGACTTTCTGTAGATACGAATACATCAATTGTTCAATGGGCTTATTGATACTCAAATACCATTTATGCCGATATTGGTCATGTTGATTCATTGGCAAGCCATTTTCTGCCAATGGAAGATCCTCGTGCACATTGTTCAAAGGGAGATTCAAATACTGCTGCGTAGCATTTGCAGCGTCTATGTGTCCCTTTTCGGTTCCTTGTGCGTAGAGGGCCAATGTGGTTGAAATACTCCTATGCCCAAGGCGTTCTTGAACTACCTTTTGGCTTGCTCCCGAAGCGATCAGAATCGTTACATATGTCCTTCTCGGGTCATGGAATGTGATGTTTGGTAAATCTGCTTTAATTACCGCCTTCTTGAACACACGCTGAATGAAGTTTCGGTAGTGGATTAGATGTCCTTCTGGACTTGTGAAAAGTGGTTCGTCTTCGTTCGCTTCCGTGCGTCCAATGTTTGTGCTTAACTGCATTAAATGAATAAATTGCACGTATCTCCTAGGCATAGGCACGTTTTGTCTTGAGCGCTAGACCCCAAAGATGAAACGAGCACTTCAAGTCGGTGTCATAGCCATGGTTGTCCTGCAGTTTTGGGTTGCATCAGCCGCCGCCAGCTCGACTTCGTGTAAAAGGGTAAACACCACAAAGACGATCGCGGGGGTTCGATACACGTGCACTCGAGTCAACAAAAAACTTCGTTGGGTATCAAAGTCACGGAGCTCTAGCTCGCGAATCGGAACGGTGTCAACCTCCACCATTCCAAAGTCCCAGGAAACCGTGGTGCACCGGACGCTTTCGGATGCGTTGCGGAACACGACGTTTCAAATCGCACTGCAACAGTTCCCTGAAATCGCGCAGGGAATCGTTTTGGAATCACCGATTTCTTTCAATGCGTTGCAAATGTCCGTGTTCGGCCTAAACACTGTCAAGCCCGAGTTCTTTGCAGTGCCCTTCAATCAAAAGAGCCAGTACGAAGAAGCCAAGATGACCTTCGATCCATTCGAGGCGATGGTGACCGTTAATGTGCTTCGTGCGCCGGCCTTCGGTGATGCAATCGATTTGAGCACGGGATTCGAGAGCGTCCACTCAGAGCGAGTCGCTACGACCATCCGACCAAACACAGTGCCAACAGCATCGGCACCGATGAATCTCGCACTGCAACTTTCGAAGAAGGTCGAATTGGCTTCCGGCTTTTACTTAATTGTCCTCAGTTTTGAATGGACCAATCTCGAAGTACTCACGGTTCGACTGTGGGGTCAGGAAAGCGGAATCAATACCGCTGGTGGCAAGGGCGGAGATATGACGAAAGTGTGCACCTACACTCCGACCACTGACGCATATCCGCAAGGTCGCGCGTATGCAGGTCTCGGAGTGCGTCAGTGGAATGGTCTATCTAGCTCAACCATTGGATTCGGAACTCGGTTCGTTCCCGCAACTGCCAAGGTGACGGCATGTAGCGTTCGAGGTGAGTGGGGAAACGATATCTTCAATCCAGGTGACCTCGATATTGCGCTCGTTCTCAAGAATTAGGTTTCGCAGAATCTAATAATGAGTTTTGCAATACATTGTGAGCCGTGCACGTCTCAGTAGCCATTTGAACGACGGCACAAACTGTTGTGATTACTTACATAATCACATTTCGCGGCATCACCGGTCCCGTAGCTCAGTGGATAGAGCGATTGTTTCCTAAACCGCAGGTCGCATGTTCGATTCATGCCGGGGGCACCAGTGAAATACAGGGTTATTGTGCGGCGTAACCAAAAGCGAGCGATGTCGCCACTGCTAACCAGAGTTGGTAAGGCAGAAAAGCAAAACCAAGAACTGGAGATGCACGAAACGCCAGGACGAGAAGCGGGATCGTGAATACGGTTGCAAGCACGAGCGCGAAACCAGCTGCAAGAAGCGAGTGCGGCACAAAAAATAGCTTTGCCCAGGAAAGCGCGGCAATCACACTTAGCGCGAGAGAGACGAGCCAAACCACTTGGTTTGTGGTTGATAGTCGGCTTGCGACGAGCCATGTAGCGACGATAAGCATCGCAAAGTTGTATGGCCAGATGATTCCGAATACGAAGCCGGGTGGCTGCCAGGTCAGGCGAGGTAGTGAGCGATACCACTCTGCATCAGTGGCCACCATGCGCCCAGAGCCGATTACGTAAATGGCAATAATGACGGTTCCGAGAACTCCTACAACGTTGCGACTCATGCTCAAGTGTGGCACTCAGCAGTCAGCCCGTGCAGTAATCAGTCAAAACCAATAAACGAGGCAACCTTGTCGTTGGGCGAGCGGCGTGATTTCACGTCGTTCGCCACAAACGATTCGTCTGGGTAGCCCATAGCAACACAGGTCATAATTACCTGGTCATCGGGAATGTTTGCATTTTCGCGAACTACCGAAGACTGCATAATTCCTTGGCCGTTAATTACTGAGCCAATTCCTTTTGACCAGGCAGCAAGTACAAGTCCGTATGTTGCTGCGCCACAATCGAAATGAGCGATGGTGTCATCGGCAAGCGCCTTGTCAACGGTGATCACGATAGAAACCGGTGCATCAAACTGGCGGAAACCGCGCATAACCCAGTCCAATCGACGCTCTTTGTCGTCACGTGCAATTCCCATTGCTTCAAAGAGCTGAACTGCAATTTCAATTTGTCGTTCGTGGTGCGGGCCTTCGTAACCATGATTCAATTTGATCTCGCGATCAACCGATGAGCCAGCCATCATCTTTTCCGTGTTGCCTTTACGGATTCGCTCAAGCGGTTCGCCCGTAAGTACGTGGAAGTGCCAAGGCTGGGTGTTCATTGACGATGGCGCGTGCTTGGCGATGTGAATGATCTCCTCGAGAATTTCTCTTGGAATCGGGTCAGTCTTGTAACCACGAATACTTCTGCGGTCTTGGGCGATTTCTTCGTAGTCCATGGCTAAAGCCTAGAAGTGAAGCTGCAAACGGAACGAACTAGGGTTTTGCGATGGCTGAAATTGCACCACAACGACTGATTGACCATATGCGTGGCATTCGTTACGGCGAAGTACTTGCCATGTTCTTGCGTGACACCGGTCTTGAAGCCGAGGTGTACGGCACCCAAATGTTGAATGATTGCCCCCAGGAATTATGGGACACATTGAATGCCGATGAGATCGCCAAAGACATGGGTGCAGTGTTTGTGAAGTTGAACGGCCCTCGTTATTGGCTGCTTGACGGATTGGGTTCGAAAGTTGCGGTGGTGGACCCTGTGTTTAAAGATTTCAACGGAATTCAAATGCGTCGCATTGCGACTATTCCCATTGGCGCCGATTTTGCAGCTGGCCCATACACGATTCGTAATGTGAATCGCGGAGCGGTGTTCTTCTTTGATGCGGGAAAAACTGTGTATGAATTGGTTGACCCAGATGGTCGCGCATTTGTTTTGCAGGCGCGTTGCGTGGGTGTTGACCCAGGCATGACCGAAGAATCGTTGGCAACCCTTGGCGAGCGGCTTGCTCTTCCCGAGGGCTGGTCGTATCGCACACGGTTGCTGGATGCTGAATTAGTTGTTGACACCAGCGCAACGTTGGCCACAGTGGTGCAAGACGAATTCGAAAATACCTACACGCTTCCGTACTAATCCCACAAAGCACCCTTTCTGATGGAGCGATAATATTGGTTCATGAGTATTGGCGATCCAAAGGCACCGATTGTGGCGATTTCCGGTGGCGATCCAATGTCGCTGGGCGTTGAAGAGGGTTGGATAACACCACCATCACGAACTGGGAAATTGAATGCTCCATTGCACTTGCTGTCACAGCGCCGATCAATTGATGTGATTACTGAGGATCGTGGCGAATGAATACATTCGACATTCGTCAAGCAATTGCTGCGAGAGCACTTGGGTTTTCTGTAGTCGGTGCCTAACTTAAGAGAACGACAGGATGTTGCCGATTTCTGGCGACATTTTTCCCGCAACTAATTGCGAGTAGGTATCGCTCACCGCGTCCGCGCCTCGCGCGTGTTCAATTCGTAGCCACTGTTTTGAACCTTCAATAAATGTATTGAGTGCAGTTTCGAGTCGATTATTCAGTTCCTCGCGACCCCACTCTTTGCCTCGCTTCGATAATTGACTAGGAGCAAAGAAGAATTGTGGTTTGGGACCGGGAAAATCAACACGGTGACTGGTTTGATCCCAGTGTGTTGCGCCAATGCTGCAGGAATACTTCAGGGATTCACCAAAATGGGTGTGTATACCTGCGACTATTTCAGGATTTCCAGCCATGTCGGCAAGCACGGTTTGGATCGAAGGATTGAGCGAAGCGATCTCGCTGTAGGCCACAACGTCATGGTATTCGCCAACGCTGTTCACGAAGTCAACGTTCGCGTCCGATGTGAGCCCGATCACGCGCATCGTTGGGTTTGTACGTAAACAATGGGCTAATGCAATTGAGGTTTTGCTGGATGCACTGGTAATCAGCACCTGTGTTGCGTCAAAAAAGTTCTGCTCGCGCAGAAAGTCTTCTGCAAGAAACGAAGTCATGAACAGTCCTCGGAAAATGAGCATGGCATTGTCGTTTTCGCCTTCGGTGTCTGAAACCTTGTCAAAGGCGCGGTACGCCATGGCGTGCTTTTCTCGGTGTGCTCCAGCATCTATGAAACCATTTCGTGACAACTGTGCTTGCACAATGTGTTCGTTGCCAACGGGGAAGAACCCGAAATATCTGCCTCCTACAGCAATTTCTGGGTTCGCCGATTCACGGACAATTCCATATCCCATTGCAGGCAATCTGCCCCAACCGGCTTCAGCGGGAAAGAACCCCCAATAATCCAGGAAGTCTCCACCAAGGGCGTAACTGATGTTGTTCGACGTAAGCGCAAACCGTTCAAGTGTTAAACGCACTTCACCAGGCGCGAGTGCAACAGGTTCAGTGGTGTGCATTCGAAAATGTCGAATGTCGGAGCGGTCAATTTCGAGGTAATTCACCTCGCCATTATTGCCTTACGGAGTGAGCAAAACGCGACCGAAGGCCTTGCGGTCTTCGATGTAGCGGTGAGCGGCAGCTGCTTCCGACAATGGGAAGGTCTTGTCAATCACCACGTCGAGTTCTTTTTTAGCAATGCGTCCGAGCAAGTTCTCAATGAGTGCGTGTGTGCGACCAGGGTTCATACCCATTTCGGCACCTAAGAACACGCCAGTGATGGTTGCGTTCTTTTGCATGATTGGCCAAACCTCTGGTGGGCGCTCTTCACGACCAGCGCGACCTACCCAACTAATACGACCGCGGTAGGCGAGTGATGCGATGCTGCTTTCCAGAGTTGCGCCACCAACTGAATCGAGCACCAAGTTCACGCCCGCACCATTGGTGAGTTCCATTACGGTTTTTGCGCAATCAACTTTTGTGTAGTTGATGCCGTGGTCGAGGCCGTACTTCTTCAATTTCTCTAGGCGCTCATCGCTTGATGAAGTGGCGATCACTGTTGCACCAGCAGCCTTTGCAAGCTGAATTGCCGCAATACCTACGCCGCTTGCGCCTGCCTGAATAAGCACAGTCTCGCCAGCCTGAAGGTGTCCAAACTCGAACAAGCAATCGTCTGCAGTGCCAAATTCAATTGGCACTCCTGCTGCTTCTTGTAATGACAAACCATTTGGAATTGCCCACGTTGAAACAGCCCACGGGCAAATAACTTCTGCGTGCGAACCAAAACCCATGGTCGCAACAACTGCTTGACCAGGTGTGAAGCCAGTTGCGTTTGCGCCAACTTCGCGCACAATTCCCGATGCTTGGTAACCAACAATGTGTGGTTTGGAAGCAAGTGCTCCACCTAAACGATTCAGCGTGTCGCCGCCTTGAATGGCAATTGCGGCAACGTCAATAAGGAGTCCATCTGCGAACAATGTTGGCTCAGCAACATCTTCGTACTTCAAGACTTCGGGTGCACCAGTTTCGTAATAGACAGCAGCTTTCATTTGGCTGACGCTAACTGCGAAGTGTTCCCGAAATACAAAAGACCCGCCCTTTCGGACGGGTCTTCAGTTTTAAGCGAGGTTATTGAAATAAGAATTACTTCTTCTTCTTTTTTACAACTTTCTTAGGAGCTGCTTTTTTCGGAGCTGGCTTCTTAGGAGCTGCAGCCTTTTTTGGTGCTGGTTTTGCAACTGGCGCCATTGGCTTTGTGTTCAATTTCGGAGCTGGAGAAACACCAAGTGCGATGTCCTTGAAGCCCTTAAGTGCGGTGATCTTTGCAACTGTCTTTGCCTTGATCTGAATCGTCTCACCCGTGGCCGGGTTGCGACCTTGGCGTGCTGGACGCTTGATCTTGGCGAACTTTGCAAAGCCCGAGAGGTTCACGATTTCACCCTTGGCAACAGTTGCCAGGATTACGTCGATCGTTCCTTCGACAGTCGACGTTGCCGTCTTCTTGTCTACGCCAGTGTGAAGTGCTACTGCTTGAATGAGGTCACGTTTTTTCATAACCGAAAATGTATAGCAAGGGAGACGCCAGGTAGTGGATAGTGCCCGTTTTCAGGGCACTTTTTGATGCCACGGCGATTGGGGGTATGGAAGAAGGGGGGATTTGCCTGTATTTGCAGGGTTTTTGTCAACTAATTCAGTGGAATCCCTGAGGTATCGCCTTCTGCGCGAGCACCAAAGATACGGCGATCTGACTCGTTGATCTCGAGGTCGTTAATCGATGCTTCGCGTCGGCGCATGTATCCAAGGTCATCAAATTCCCAGTTTTCATTGCCGTAACTGCGGAACCATTGACCCGCAGCATTTCGCCATTCGTATTGAAAGCGCACGGCAATTCTGTTTCCGCTAAACGCCCACAGGTCCTTGCGCAAGACGTAATCAATTTCGCGTTCCCATTTTTGTTTCAGAAACGCAACGATTTCGTCACGCCCCTGTACAAATTCGTTGCGATTGCGCCATTGCGAATCTGGTGTGTATGCACCGGCAACACGCTCTGCATCTTTCGAGTTCCACGCGTTTTCTGCCATCAACACTTTTTGTTGTGCAGTTTCTTCAGTGAATGGGGGAAGTGGGTTGCGTGGTTCCATTACGCAAAGTTAGCCAATATGCATCGGTAGCCTCTATCGCTATGAGTTCACTTTTTGATGCAGTTCCGTTCATGCATGGCCCAGCAATGCCAAACAGGTTTATGTTGTCGCCTCTAACGAATCAGCAGAGCAATGTTGATGGAACTTTGTCTGAGGAAGAATTCACGTGGCTCACCATGCGTGCGCAAGGCGGGTTTGGTCTCACGATGACGTGTGCTTCACATGTTCAGCGAATAGGGCAGGGCTTTCCAGGCCAGCTCGGTTGTTTCGGAGATGAGCATGCTGCAGGCTTGAAGCGCATCGCCGACGCAATTCGTGCAACAGGAAACCTTTCATATGTTCAGTTGCATCATGCAGGCAATCGTTCACCGAAGGAACTGATTGGCGAAGCGCCGGTGTGTCCGTCGGAAGATTCGGAAACAGGTGCGCGCGAACTTACGCATGCAGAAGTGGAACAACTGATTGCCGACTTTGTTGCTGCAGCGGTTCGTTGCGACAAGGCTGGCTTTGACGGCGTTGAACTACATGGCGCTCATGGTTACATCATTTGTCAGTTTCTCTCCAGCGATATCAACAAGCGCACTGATGAGTTTGGTGGCTCATTGGAAAACCGTGCTCGTGTGTTGATGCGCATTGTCGATGGCGTGCGCGAACAATGCAGGCCCGACCTGCAACTAGCAGTGCGCTTGTCACCAGAACGCTTCGGCATGTTGGTGGATGAAATTCGCGAGGTGTTTGCCTGGCTTGTGGCCAGCAACAAAGTTGACCTCATTGACATGTCGCTATGGGACGTATTTAAGGAAGCCCACGAGCCAGAACATGCCGGCAAACAATTGCTTGAGTTGTTCACCTCAATTCCACGCGGCAACGTAAAGCTTGCCGTTGCTGGAAAAATTGCCACTCCGCAAGATGCCCAAAAGGTGATTGACCTCGGCGCAGACATTGCCACATTGGGCCGCGGCGCAATCTTGCATCACGACTACCCGAACAAAACAAAAGCCGATCCACACTTCACACCTCGAACACTGCCAGTGGCAGCCGAAGTGTTGCGTTCCGAAGGGCTTTCAGAGCCCTTCGTGAACTACATGAAGATGTGGACCGGCTTTGTAAGTGAGTAACTAATTACGAACGAAGACGATCGTTCTTTGGGTCGAACAATGGTTCTGCACCAACGGTGACAGTTGCGCGTTTGCCAAAGATTTCAACTTCCAACTTGGTTCCTGCTGCTTCAAACTCTGGGAACACGTAACCAAGAGCAACGCTCTGGTTCAGTGTGAAGCTCCAGCCGCCTGAAGTTGCAATACCAACACGCTTGTCGCCGCTGAAAATGCTGGCGCAGAACGGAACGTCTGCATCGCCATCAACATCAAGTGTCATTGGCACGAAACGGTAGGTCGAACCATTCTTCTTTTCTTCAACGAGTGCTGCTTTGCCCACGAACTCTTTGTTCATGTCAACGAAGCGATCGAGTGAAGCGTCGAATGGCGAGAAACCAATTTCAAGGTCGCCCTTCCAGCCGCGGTAGCACTTGTCGAGACGAAGGCTGTCTACTGCGTAGATACCCATGTCACGAATGCCGTGCTTTTCACCTGCTGCTGAAATTTGGTCATACAACGCAACCATTTGGTTATTTGCTGCGTGCAATTCCCAACCAAGTTCACCTACGTAGTTCACGCGCAGTGCAAGCACTGTGCCAACTGAAGTTTCAATCAACTTGTGTGACAACCATGGGAAGTCAGCATTCTCAAGTGAAGTAGTGGTGACCTTTGACAGCACTTCACGTGCCTGTGGTCCTACCAAGATAAGTGAGCCGTAATCCTTGGTGACGTTCTTAATGGTGACGCTGCCATCTGTTGGCATTGCCATTTCCAAAACGTCGAGGTCGTGCCATTCCGAGCTTGCTGCGCCAACGAGGTAGAACTTGTCTTCTGCCAAGCGGGCAACGGTGAGTTCACTCAGCAACTTGCCGTCTGGCAACAGTGCGTAGCTGAGGCTCAAGCGGCCAACCTTTGGCAACTTGGTGCAAATGAGGTTGTCAAGGAAGGCAAATGCGCCTGGCCCAGCAACTTCAATTTTGGTGAAGCCTGGAAGGTCGAGCAGTGCAACTGAGTTGCGTGCTGCATGACATTCTTCAGCAACAACTTTGCGCCATCCGTTTTTGCGGAAGAACGACAAAGTGTGATCGGTAACTTCGCCCTTCGGGTCGAAATACGTTGGACGCTCCCAGCCACCGCGAGCACCAAATGCTGCGCCTTTTGCCTTCAATTTGTCGTATAACGGCGACATGTATGAAGGACGGCCTGCAGGACGCTCTTCAAATGGGAAGCCCATTGCGTATTCGTTTTGGTACACCTCGAGCGCGCGGTCAATGGTGTACTGCGTTGTTGCGTACTCCTTGAAACGACGACGATCGATTCCCCAAATGTCGAACTCTGGTCGACCATTCAACATCCACTCGGCAATTGCTTTTCCTGCACCGCCACCTTGAGCAATACCGAAACTGAATGTGTTGCAATGGAAGAAGTTGCGTAGACCGCGTTCTGGTCCGAGGTATGGGTTGCCGTCTGGTGCGTATGGAATTGGTCCGTTTACAACACGTGCAATTCCGGCTTCTGCAATCAAAGGCACGCGCTCGCCGGCGTCAAGAATTTGTGGTTCCAAACGCTCGAGTTCTGCTGGCCACAACTTTCCTGCGAAGTCGTCAGGAATTCCGTCAAGCCACATTGCAGTTGACTGCCACTCGTATGGACCGAGAATGTAACTGTGACGCTCCTGTCGCAAGTAGTACGAAGTGTCTACGTCGCGAAGCAGTGGAAGTGGCTTTGATAGTGCTGCAAGTTCTGGAATTTCTTCCGTTACCAAGTACTGGTGAGCCATGGTCATGATTGGCAAGTGGCGACCAAGGAGTGCCATCACTTCGCCTGCGCGATAGCCAGCAGCGTTCAACACCATTTCGCATTCAATGGTTGCTTTGTCGGTGGTGACGATCCATTCATGGTTTGGCTTCTGCTCAAGACCAATGACACGTTCGTGACGACGAATTTCAGCGCCCAATGCACGTGCAGCGCGAGCAAGTGCCTGCGTTACTTGTGATGGGTCAATGTCGCCGTCTAGTGGGTCCCACAATGCGCCAACAAGATCGTGTGTCTCAACGAATGGATATACCTGTTGCAATTCTGAAGGAGTAAGTACGTCGTACTCCATTCCGTTTGCGCGTGCCATCGACTTCACATGCTTGAACTCGGCCATGCGCTCTTCGCTGTGTGCAAGACGCACCGAACCGGTGACGTGATAGTTAATAGGGAAGTCCGGGTCTTTGGCGAGCTCGGTGTACAACTCTGCGGTGTACTTCTGCACCTTCAACATGGACCACGAACCAGAGAACGTTGGTACGTTGCCGGCTGCGTGCCAGGTGGAGCCTTCTGTCAATTCATCGCGCTCAAGCAGCAACACGTCGGTGCAGCCCATCTTTGCAAGGTGATACAGGGCGCTCACGCCCGCAATGCCGCCGCCGATAATGACAATCCGTGCGCGCTCACTCATATATATGTCCCCGATTTCGTCAGATCAGGCCCGAGTCTGGGCCGGCCAGTGCGTGATATATCTCGCCGTGACATACTAGACAAGCAATTATTCGATGCCAATTTGAGCCAGTAGGTCCGAGGAGTTTCCGTGTCAAATCTGCCAAGTAACGCCAAGGTGGTCATCGTCGGCGGCGGAATTGTTGGTTGCAGCATCGCCTATCACCTCGCCAAGCGCGGTGAGACCGATGTGTTGCTACTCGAGCGCAAGCAGCTCACGTCAGGAACCACATGGCACGCAGCAGGTCTTGTTGGACAATTGCGCGCAACACAAAACCTCACACGCCTTGCGCAGTACACCACCAACCTGTTCGCAACGCTTGAAGAAGAAACTGGTCAAGCAACAGGTTTCCAACAGCGCGGTTCGGTTGCTATTGCAACGAACGAAGAACGATTTGAAGAATTGAAGCGCGGTGCATCAATGGCGCGAGTGTTCGGTTTGCCGGTGAACATCATCACCCCTGCAGACGTGAAAGAACTTGTTCCACTTGCTCGCGTAGATGACTTGGTTGGTGCAGTGCACTTGCCTGGCGACGGAGTGGTGAACCCAATCGACGTTACGCAGGCTCTTGCGAAGGGTGCACGTGCTCACGGAGTACGCATTGTTGAAAACGTAAAAGTCGATCGCATCGTTGTTGAAAACGGTCGCGCAGTTGGTGTTGAAGTTGAAGGACAAATCATTCGTGCCGAAGCTGTGGTGAATGCTGCGGGTATGTGGGCGCGCGAACTTGGTGGTCAAGTTGGTGCAACAGTGCCGTTGCATGCTGCCGAGCACTTCTACATTGTGACCGAAGCAGTTGAAGGAATTTCTCCGACTATGCCGGTGTTGCGCGACCAAGATGGTTCGGGTTACTTCAAGGAAGATGCAGGCAAGTTGTTGGTTGGTTGGTTTGAACCAGTTGCCAAGCCATGGGGCATGAAGGGAATTTCAGAAGAGTTCTCGTTTACTTCGCTTCCTGAAGACTTTGAGCACATTGCGCCGCTCATCGAGAACGCAACTCACCGTATGAATCTGTTGGAGCAAACCGGTATTCGTTTGTTCTTTAACGGACCAGAATCATTTACTCCAGACGATCGTTACTTGCTCGGTGAACAACCAGAAGTAAAGGGTCTGTTCGTTGCAGCGGGTTTCAACTCCATTGGTATTCAGTCTTCGGGTGGTGCAGGAAAAGTGCTTGCCGACTGGATCGTTGATGGACGTCCGCCGATGGACTTGTGGGATGTTGATGTTCGTCGCGTTATGCCGTTCCAAAGCAACAAGAATTACTTGCACGACCGCACGGTTGAATCGCTTGGTTTGTTGTACGCAATGCACTGGCCTTTCCGTCAACCAGAAACCGCTCGCGGCGTACGCCGTTCGCCATTCCACGACCGTTTGACAGCAAAAGGTGCATGTTTTGGTGAAGTTGCTGGCTGGGAACGTACCAACTGGTTTGCTCCTGCTGGCGTAAAAGCCGAATACGAGTACACCTATGGTCGCCCAAATTGGTTTGAGTATTCAGCGCAAGAGTGCCGCGCAACTCGTGAAGCAGTAGCCATGTTCGATCAATCGTCATTCGGCAAGTTTGTGCTTAAAGGTCCAGATGCCGAAAAGATCATCAACCGTGTGTCGGCAAACGACATGTCGGTGCCTGTTGGCAAGTTGGTGTACACGCAGTGGTTGAACGAGCGCGGCGGTATTGAAGCCGACCTCACAGTTACTCGCGAATCGCAAGACCGCTATTTGGTGGTTACTGCAGCAGCAACACAAATTCGCGACTACATCTATTTGAAAGACCAAATTGGCAAAGATGAGCGTGCAGTAGTTATCGACGTCACGTCGGCTTCTGCGGTGCTCAGCATCATGGGCCCGAACTCGCGCGCATTGTTGCAGTCACTCACCACAACCGATATGTCGAACGAAGCGTTCCCGTTTGGAACTTCACAAATTATTGACATCGGTTATGCGCGAGTGCGTGCAAGCCGCGTCACCTTCGTGGGAGAACTTGGTTGGGAGTTGTACATTCCTACCGAATTCGCAACAGGTGTGTTCGACGTGATTGTTGCAGCAGGACCACAATTCGGTTTGAAGCACGCGGGTTATCACGCGCTGAACTCGCTGCGTATGGAAAAGGGATATCGCCACTGGAGCCACGACGTGTCGCCAGACGACACTCCGCTCGAGTCCGGCCTTGGGTTCACTGTTGCGTGGAACAAGCCAGGCGGGTTCATTGGCCGCGAAGCATTGTTGAAGCAAAAAGAATCAGGCGTGAAAAAGCGCCTGGTGCAGTTTGCAATGAAAGACCCAATGAAGAACCTGTATCACAACGAACCAATTTGGCGTAACGGCGAAATCGTTGGCCACATCACGTCGGGAATGTTCGGGCACGCCATCGGCAAGTCCATTGGTATGGGTTATGTTGAAAATCATCATGGCTTGGTCGACAAGGCCTTTGTGATGGATGGAACATACGAAATTGAAGTTGCGGGCGAGCGGTTTGCGGCAGAGGCGCAACTCGATCCGTTTTATGATCCAAAGAGTGAACGCGTAAAGGCATAAAGGAGAAAGAACATGACTGAATCAACGAATGCTCGACGCGGAGGTCGCGCTGCACGTAACGCATTGCGCGCAGCACCGCTAACTGATGACATCAAGCCAGTACGCCCGGGTATGCCGGCCGGCCGTTACAAGCCGCTTACCGACTCCGAAGTGCTGAAGATTCACGAGGCTGCCATCAACGTTCTGGAAAACATCGGTATTGCTGATGCCATTCCATCCACGCTTGAGTACCTCTTGCCAAAGGGTTGCAAGCTCGATGAAAACGGCCGTTTATTGTTCCCACGTTCACTCATTGAGCACACGCTTGAAATTGCTGGCCGTAATTTCCCTCTATATGCGCAAGATCCGCAGTACGACATGGAGCCATGGGGCACCAATACATATTTCGGTACGGCAGGTGCTGCTGTGTACATCGCCGATTACGAGACGGGCGAGTACCGCGAATCGGTATCGCAAGATGCGTACGACATTGCTCGCATTGTCGACAAGATGGAGCACTTGCACTTCTACCAACGAGCAGTTGTGCCTCGCGATATTCCAGAAGCATCAGCAATGGATATCAATACCTGCTACCTCAGCGTGAGTGGAACCACCAAGCACGTTGGTACGTCGTGGGTGCATCCAGATCACCTTGAAGCATCGCTCAAGATGTTGCACGAAATTGCAGGCGGCGAAGACAAGTGGCGTGCACGTCCATTCGTGAGCCAGTCCAACTGCTTTGTTGTTCCACCACTGAAGTTCGCAAGCGATGCATGTAAGTGCCTCGAAGTCGCAGTGCATGGTGGAATGCCAGTGTTGTTGTTGTCGGCTGGTCAGGCTGGCGCAACAGCACCTGCAGCAATTGCTGGTGCCTTGGTACAACAAGTTGCCGAGTGCCTTGCAGGCCTTGCATACGTAAACGCAATCAAGCCAGGCGCTCCAGCAATCTTCGGATTGTGGTGCTTCGTTTCCGACTTGCGTTCAGGTGCAATGTCGGGTGGCAGCCCAGAGCAAGTGTTGTTGTCTGCAGCAAGTGCGCAGATGGCTCAGTTCTACAACCTCACAGGTGGAACCTCATCGGGAATTTCCGATGCGAAGTATCCAGACGCGCAGTCAGGTTCAGAAAAAGGCATTAACCACGCACTTGTTGGTAACGCTGGCATGAACCTGATTTACGAAGCTGCAGGTATGCACGGAAGTTTGTTGGGCTACTCCTATGAGGGAATCATTCTCGATAATGACACCATTGGTTCGGTGCAACGCACCATCAAAGGAATCGAAGTTACGGACGAGTCGTTGTCTATTGAAACCATGCGCGCTCAGTGCATTGGTGGACCTGGTCACTACTTGGGTGCCGAGCAGACGCTGCGCATTATGCAGAGTGAATATCTGTACCCAGCAATTGGAGACCGGCTCAGTTCAAAAGAGTGGAAAGAAGTGGGCAAGCCTCAGATTAATGATGTTGCTCACAAGAAGGTTCGAGAAATTCTGGACAGCCATTACCCAAGCCATATTCCAGAGGCAATGGACGCCAACATTCGCTCGTACTTAGACATTCGTTTGCCACGCGAAAAGATGGTCAATCCAAACTTGATTATCGCCTAGTTAGGCGGTTTCACTGAGGTTCGCCTCGGCATCGTCAAATAGGATGCGTGCATGGCAAATGCATGGTTCGAAACAGTCGCCGAAGCTCAGCGCCGCGCACAAAAGCGCTTGCCGAAGTCGGTGTACGGCGCGCTCGTTGCAGGTTCTGAAAAGGGGCTTTCCTCGCGCGACAACCTGGATTCATTCGACCAACTTGGCTTTGCTCCGCACATTGCAGGCCTCTCCGGTCAACGCGACATGGCAGTAAGCGTGATGGGTCAGCAGTTGTCGATGCCGGTCATTATTTCGCCAACTGGCGTTCAAGCAGTACACCCCCAAGGTGAAGTTGCTATTGCGCGTGCTGCTCAAAACCGTGGCATTCCGATGGGGCTCAGTTCATTTGCCAGCAAGTCGGTTGAAGAAGTTGCTGCAGTGAACACCCAGACGCTGTTTCAGATGTATTGGTGTGGCGACAAAGACACGTTGGTGCAACGTATGGAACGTGCTCGTGCTGCTGGTGCAACTGGGCTCATTGTCACGCTTGACTGGTCATTCTCAAATGGTCGCGACTGGGGTAGTCCATGGATTCCGGAGAAGGTCAACCTGAAAGCAATGCTCAAGCTTGCACCTGAAGTATTGGTGAAGCCTGAGTGGTTGTGGTCGTTTGCAAAAACTGGTCGCATTCCAGACCTGACTGCACCGAACATGCAAAAGCCTGGCGAAGATGCTCCAACATTTTTTGGCGCGTACTACGAATGGATGCAGACAACGCTTCCAACGTGGGAAGACATTGCGTGGTTGCGCCAGCAGTGGGGTGGACCTTTCATGGTGAAGGGCGTTAGTCGAATTGACGATGCAAAGCGTGTGGTTGATCTTGGTGCGACTGCGCTTTCGGTTTCGAACCATGGTGGAAACAACTTGGATGGAACCCCAGCGCCAATTCGCGCTCTTCCCGCAATTGCCGATGCTGTTGGTTCACAAATTGATGTGTTGCTCGACGGTGGTGTGCGACGCGGTAGCGACGTGGTGAAGGCCATGGCACTTGGTGCTCGCGCGGTCATGATTGGTCGCGCATATTTGTGGGGTCTCGCTGCAAATGGACAGGCCGGAGTAGAAAACGTGCTCGACGTAATTCGTGGCGGTATTGACTCCGCGTTACTTGGCCTAGGTAAGTCACATGTCAATGAACTCACTCGCGACGATGTCGTTGCGCCTGCAGATTTCTCCCGCAAACTAGGCGCGTAAGCGCAGAATACGAGTTGCTCATGGCGCGTCGGACACGAAGTTTCGAACCAAATGCGTCGAAGTCAGTAACTCTTCCAGGTGGGCAAATTGCCCACGAGTTACACGTTGAACAGTCGCGCCGTTTAGCCCGCTCATTCAGCGAAGTACGCCCAGGCGTGTGGTGCTTTGTTGGTAACGGATTATCGAATCAGTCATTTATTGATGCCCCTGAAGGAATTATTGCAATCGATACGGGTGAATCTATTGAAGAAATGAATGAGGCGATCGCAGAATTGCGCAACGTGTCGGCCCGTCCAATTGTTGCGGTGATGTACACACACTTTCACTACGTTGATGGCACAAAGGCTGTTATTGCAGAAAATGGTGGCAAGGCAGTTCCTATTTGGGGGCACGAAAAGATTGCTGAGAATCGTCGTCGTACTGCCAGTGAAATCGCGCCTGCTTATGGCCGTGGTTTGGTTGAACAGTTCGCTATGCAGCTTCCAGAAGACGGTGAAGATGGTCGAGTAAATGTTGGCCTTGGTCACTTTTATCGCAACCCGAAACATGCTCCGTTTACTCCTGGGTTCATAGAGCCAACCCACACGTTTGGGTCAGCGGCATCGATCAATGTTGCTGGCTTGGATATTGAAGTGACACACGCACCGTCGGACGCCGATGATTCGGTGACGTACTGGATTCCATCGCTTGGTGTTGCCGTAAACAACCTGGTGTGGCCAGTGCTGTTCAACGTGTTTGCCATTCGTGGCGAAGAATATCGAGACCCACGAATTCTGCTTAAAGGAGTTGATCACCTGCTTTCGCTGAATGCACAACATCTTGTTGGCGCACACGGGCCGCACATTTCTGGTGCGCAAGAAATTGCAACTCGCGTTACGAAGTATCGCGACTCCCTTCAGTTCATGTGGGATCAAACGGTGCGCGCAACCAACGCTGGAATGACGAGCACCGAAATTGCAGAATCGGTTGATCTGCCAGAAACCTTTGATGGTGATTACCTGACATCCGAGTTGTACGGAGTGGTTGAGCATCATGTTCGACAAATTCGAACCGGCTTGTTCGGATTCTTTGATGGCGATGAAGCCAACTTGTTTCCTACGCCACCGCGCGAGCGCACGGCAAAACTGATTGCTGGGTTTGGCGGTAGGGAAGCAGTGCGTAAACAGGTCTCGGACGCCCTTACACAAGACGACGTGCGTTGGGCTTTAGAGCTTGGTTCCTGGTTGGTGCGCAGTGAAGGTGCTGAAGATGCCGATCGCGCGTTGCTTGCCAAGGCATTGCGCATGGTGGCACAGCGAACGAGTGCCGCAAATATTCGTAACTGGTGTATAACTCGTGCGCGTGTGTTGGATGGAACGGCAAATGTTGCGCGATTGAAGAACGTGCACTTACGTAAGCCGACACTGCTCAGCGCTGGATTTGAAAAGTCAGTGCACATTCTTCGCGTGCTACTTGTTCCCGAACGAGTGGGCGAAACCAACATTCGCTTGAAGTTTGAACTCGATGGAAACGTCACTGGTTTGCATATTCGCAACTATGTGGCAGTTCCATATTTGGGCAACGATGCCGACGCAACAATTACGACTTCTCTAGACACCTGGACGAACATGCTCTCGGGTGCAACCACGTTGAGTGCAGCGCTTGCCGATGGCTCAATAGCCATTGCGGGAAACGTAGATGCTGCAGTTCATGCGCTTCGCTGCTTCGATGTGAAAGGCCTTGTTGCCTAATGGCGCAGAAACTGCCGTTAGGAACCCCAAAGTTTGCAGGTAAGGCAGAACGTTTAATTGCACAGTCAACACCGAGCAAGCTCGGTCGACAGAGCGCCCCTGAAGGCGCGCCAAACATTGTGCTCATATTGCTGGACGACGTGGGCTTCGGATCGTTTGGAACTTTCGGTGGTCCAGTGCCAACACCAACACTTGATCGCATTGCCAACGTTGGTCTCCGCTATAACCAATTCCACACCACTGCGCTGTGTTCTCCAACACGTGCTGCGATGCTGACGGGTCGCAACCACCACGCCGTACACATGGGTGGCATTACTGAAATAGCGAACTCGTTTCCTGGCTACGACAGCGCGATACCACCCGAGGCAGCAACGATGGCTCAGGTGTTACGCATGTCTGGCTACGCAACGTCGGTATTTGGCAAGTGGCACCTCGCGCCTTCGTGGGAGCAAAGCCCTGCTGGTCCATTTGATCGTTGGCCAACTGGTTTGGGCTTTGACAAGTTCTACGGAATTATTGGCGCGGAGTCTTCGCAATGGGAACCACCCGTATACGACCAGACCACGCCAATTTCTCCACACGTTGGCAACCCTGGGTACCACCTGACTGAAGACTTGGCAGACCAAACCATTGCGTGGATAGAGCGACAGCAAGTGTCGCGACCAAATCAACCATTCTTCACGTACTTCTCAACTCCTGCGTTGCATGCACCGCATCATGTTGCACGTGAATGGATAGACAAGTTCAAAGGTCACTTTGATGGCGGCTGGGATGTACTGCGTGAAGAAATTTACGAGCGTCAACTGAAGCTCGGTGTTATTCCGCCGAATACAACACTTACTAAACGACCAGAACAAGTGCCTGCATGGAACGATTACCCAGAGCGTTACCAACCGGTTGCTTCGCGACTCATGGAAACCTTTGCGGGGTTCCTTGCGCATACCGATGCACAAGTTGGGCGTGTAATCGACGCGCTCGAACGCCTAAATATTATGGACAACACGTTGGTGGTGTACATCACTGGCGACAACGGTGCATCTGCTGAAGGAACAATTCATGGAGCATGGAGTGCGCCGTCGTTTCAAAATGGAGTTCCAGAAGACCCTGAATGGTTGCTTGAACATATTGAAGACTTTGGTACGGCAAAGTGCGAAAACCATTTCAATGTTGGTTGGGCGTGGGCGCTTGACTCGCCATTCCAATGGATGAAGCAGGTTGCTTCACACTTTGGCGGAACCCGTAATGCAATGGCGCTTAGTTGGCCAAAGAAGATTCGTGATGCAGGTGGTCTGCGCGAACAGTTCCATCACGTAATCGACCTTGTGCCAACGATCTATGAATTGGTTGGGATTGAAGCCCCAACACACGTGAACGGCATTGAACAGATGCCAATTCATGGAACGTCGATGGCGTATTCGTTCGACAACGCGAATGCACCAAGTACGCACACCACTCAATACTTTGAAATTCTGGGTAATCGCGCCATCTATCACGAGGGTTGGATGGCGTCGTGTTTCCACGGTCGTTTGCCGTGGATCCGTTTGCAGGGTCTCGATTTTGATGGACCACAAGAAGTGTGGGAGTTGTACAACATCAGCGAAGACTTCTCGCAGGCAGTGAATCTTGCAGAGAAGTTCCCGGAAAAACTTGCCGAATTGCAAGAGTTGTTTCATCAGAATGCAATTCAGTACGACATTTACCCTTTGCGTGATGCGGGTTCGCCTCGCAATGGCGAGTTCGCAGTTCCGCATTCACTGGATGGAATCAACAAGGTGACGTACACGCGGGCTCATGTGCGCATGCCTGAGAGCTCGGTGCTGAACGTGAAGAACTGCTCCTGGAAAATGACCGCGGAAATTGTGGTTCCAGAAGGCGGCGCACATGGCGTGATTGCGTGTCAGGGCGGCAACATGGCGGGTTGGTCTCTATATATCGATGAATTGGGTAAACCGACGTATCACTACAACTGGTTTGGCCACGTGCATTCGGTAGTTATGGACACCCAAACGCTTAATGCGGGGCATCACGAGATCGTTGTGGACTTTGCATACGACGGCGGATTCGGTGCCGGCGGAGTTGCAACGATGTTTGTAGATGATCGTGAAGCGGGAAGTGTGCGAATTGAAAAAACGGTGCCCCTCGTGTATTCGATGAGTGGAGAAACTTTTGATGTTGGTGTCGACACAGGATCGCCTGTAGGTAATTACCCGCACCTATTCACATGCACTGCCGACATTGTTGGCGTAACGATTGAACGACTCGATGAGCCAAGCGCAGCAACGAAACAAAAAATGCGCGAAGGTGAATTTAGGGCAAGCATCAGCACGCAATAATTACTGAACTATGCGTTCGTAAGTAACTTTTCCTCGAAAAGTTGAGAATCCCACTGCTGTGTATAAACCGTATGCACCAGTGGGATTTTCTGTATCTACGTCGAGGGCTGCATGGGTTAACCCATCGCGTTTGTAAGCCGCAAGTGCGTGGGTGATGAGCGACTTTCCGATCGACTTTTTCCGGTGCTCGGCAAGGGTTGCCAGCTTGTCAATCCATCCAATGCGTTTTCCTAATACTTCATCGTCGGACTCATACCGATGTGACAGCAACAGTCCAACAATGTTGTTGTTGGAATCGACTGCAAAAAACGACTGGTCAAGCCGTGCTGTAGAGCCATGAACCAGTTGTTCCCAGCCTTCTTCGCTTGTTGGGGTGGAGCCCCAGTGGTCCATGAAAGCTTGATTCTTTGTACTTCTCGCTTCTTCGTCACGTGAAGAATCCCAAGGCACAATTGAATATTCAGTAGCAGTAAACACCTCGGGCGAATTGGCAAGATCAATAATCAAGTCATCATTCCAGCGGACTGGGCTCATATTGAAACTTTGGAATAGCGACCCTGCGGTTGAGTTTGTTGCACTCATATCTGAACGCAAAAACTTTGGAAGAGTTCGGTTCGTTGAACGCAATAACGATTCGCCATGCTCTGTTGCCCACTGCATGACTGCAGTTCCTACACCGTTGTTCCGGTATTCAGGTTTGGTTGTGCCAAAGATGTAGCAGCGTTCTTCTTTGGTTTCTGAAGGCAGGAAAATGGTGTAACCCACACCAATGATGCGTGATTCGTGTTCGGCAACCATCACATCGTGATCAAGATCGCAATATGTTCCATCAAATTCTTCTGCGAGTTCTTCAGCAGTCTGGACAAAAACAAGACCGTCAAAGGACAAACCTTCAGAAAGCAATGCGGCAATCTCTGGAAGGTCTGAATGAGTTGCCTGACGAAGTTGAAATTGAAACGCTGCCATTACTGAGAAGAGGTTATTCCTTGGGATTCCGCTTCTGCAGCAATAGTTAGCCAATGTACTTCTGCTGCATCAACGGACTGTTGGGCGAGTGCAAGTTCTGCGCTCACTCGTGCGAGTTCAACGTGGTCGTTGCCAACCGCAGACAACTCTCGTTCAAGTTTCTGCAACTTTTCAGTTGCCTGCGCAAGCGTCTTCTCGGTTTGCCCAAGCAAACGGCGCAATGTGCTCGGGCTTTTTGCTGGCTTCACCTTTGTTGGTTGCGCCGAATCGATTGCAGGAGCAGACTTCAATTTTGGTGCAGTTTGGTTGGTGGTTTGCTTGCCTCGCTGTTGTAACCAACCAGCAATACCGCCAACTACTTGACGTGTGCCACCTTCGCCGTCAAGCGCCAACACGTCAATAACAGTGCGGTCTAGGAATACGCGGTCGTGGCTGACCACCACCACAATTCCAGGCCAGTCATCGAGGTATTCCTCGAGTGCTCGCAACGTATCAAGGTCGAGATCGTTTGTTGGTTCGTCCAGCATCAACACGTTTGGTTGTTCAATAAGCGTGAGTAGCAACTGCAAACGACGACGTTCGCCACCAGAAAGCGTTGACAACGGCGCGAACTGCGAATCGCCATCAAACCAAAAGCGCTTCATTAAGTTGATGTCTTCTACCGAAGGGTTTCCTTTGTCGCCCATAACGGCTTCGCGCACGGTTTGCGAAAGATTGAGCTCGCGACCGAGTTGGTCGTAGTAGCCAATTTTTACCGTGCTACCTACTTCCACATGTCCACCAGTTGGCTTCAAACGGCCAGCAATGAGATCGAGCAGCGTGCTCTTTCCTGCGCCGTTCGGACCAACGATGCCCAAACGATCGCCGGGTTCGAGTGTGTAATCAAATGCATGGAGTACTTCATGCTCGGCAGATTTTTCAGATGCGGGCCATGAAAATGCAATGCCTTGCAGTTCGATGCCCTTTGAACCGAGTCGCTGACTGCCTAATGACAAACCAAGTTCGCCCTGTCGCGCGGGGCCTTCTGCTTTGCGCGAAACTAATTCTTTTGCTGCGTCCATACGCGCTTTTGGTTTTGTTGTGCGTGCAGGTGCACCACGGCGCAACCATGCAAGTTCGGTGCGTGCCAAGTTTTTGCGAACTTGTTCGGCGGTAGCTGCGCGCTCTTCGCGCTCAATGCGACCAGCCAAGTACGCGGCGTAACCGGAACCTGCAGTTTTGCTGGTTGGCACGTGCATGTATGCAGAACCACGATCAATTTCCAACACTTTGTTGGTTACACGGTCAAGTACGTGTCGGTCGTGTGTAACGAGTAACAGCCCACCGCGGTATTGCGCTAACCATTCCTCTAGATAGGAGATGGCATCGAGATCGAGGTGGTTGGTTGGCTCATCCAAAATGAGTGCATCCCATTCGTTCACCAGCAACTGGGCCAGTGCAACACGTTTTTGTTGACCACCAGAAAGTTCGTTGGTCTGTGCATCGAGTAATCCAGACATTCCCAACTTGTCGAGCATGGCTTCTCCGCGCCAGTCTTCTCCAACCGCATCGCGCACAGTTCCGGCGGGGAGTACTGGTTGTTGAGCGAGGATTCCAATACGCGCGCCTCGTCCACGATGCACTACGCCATTGTCTGGCGAGTATTCACCACTCAAAATGCGTAGCAGTGTGCTTTTGCCACAACCGTTTAATCCAACAATGCCAATTCGGTCGCCCTCGGAAACGGTGAGGGAGATATCGGTGAACAGTGGACGGTTTGGTCGGGATGCCGAAAGTTTCTGGGCATCAATCACGATCACGACGCTCAATTCTAGGGCTGTTTACTCACATATTGACGGTGGCTACCATTGAGCCATGTCTACAACCCAACTTCGTGAGTCTTTGAAGCAACGAGCATGTGAGTCAATCGACAAACTGAAAAATGATCTTGTCGGTATCAGTCACGACATTCACGCTCACCCAGAAGAAAACTATGAAGAGCATTTCGCGCACAAGCGTTTGACCGACGCAATTGGCGATCACAAGTTGGATGTAACGCGCAAGGCGTACGACTTGGATACCGCATTCAATGTTGCAGTTGGGTCGAAGGGAACCACAGTTGCCGTACTGTGCGAATACGACGCACTGCCTGGAATTGGCCATGCATGTGGACACAACATCATCGCTGCAGCAGGGCTTGGCGCTGGTCTTGCACTTGCCGGTTTAGCAGAAGAAGCAGGCGGTCGGTTGCGCCTGATGGGTACGCCCGCAGAAGAAGGCGGCGGCGGAAAAATTGAAATGGCGCGCAAGGGTGCATTCACTGGCATCGACGCAGCAATGATTATTCATCCAGCTGACCGCGAACTTGCACGCATGAATGCAATTGCTATTCAGCACTGCTTGGCTAAATACACGGGAGAAGCAGCACACGCTGCCGTGTCGCCGCACCTTGGTAAAAACGCACTTGATGCTGCAGTGCTTGGATACATGAATGTTGCTGCACTTCGTCAGCACATCATGCCAACCGAGCGCATTCACGGAATTTTCTTGAAGGGTGGAGAAAAGCCAAACATCGTTCCGCGTGAAGCGGAAATGGATTGGTATGTTCGCTCGAACACTATTGAAACTATGCAGCCGCTGAAGCAGCGCGTTGCTGGTTGTTTGCACGGTGGCGCACAAGCTGCTGGTTGCACAGTTGAACTTGAGTGGCAGCCAAACCCGTATGCCGACATTATTGACAACATTCCATTGCTTGCGGCTTACGTAGAAAACTCTGCACAGTTTGGGCGAATGCTCACCACCGACTACATGGCGGGAACTGGTGGCGGTTCAACCGACATGGGAAATATCAGCTACCTCACGCCTTCAATTCACCCGATGATTGCAGTTGCGCCTCACGGAGTGTCATTGCACACGCCAGAGTTTGCTGACTATGCAACAAACGATGATGCAACACGTGCAATTTTGGACGGTGCAAAAATCATGGCGATGACTGCTATCGACCTCTGGACAAACGATGCGCTCGTTGCCGAAATGCGCACAGCATTCGGCGATGGCTTCGTGCCTGAAGGCGTTCTTTAGTCGCGAGTTAGCGGTTTAGCTAAACGCAGGCCGGCAAGTTTGTCGGGTTCGCTTAACCCTGCCATGGCAATGTCGAAGTCGGGAAGTGCGTACACCTCGCCGTCGTCGGTGATCATGATGTAACGATCGAATTGGGCAAGGAATGTGCGGTCGTGGCTCACTGCAACCACGGTTCCCTCGAAACCATCTAGCGCCTTTTCCAACGCTTCAGATGATTCGATGTCTAAGTTGTCGGTTGGCTCGTCTAGCAACAATACGTTGTGGCCTTCAATTTCGAGTCGCAAAATTTCGAGTCGAGCCTTTTGCCCACCGGAAAGTGTTTCAAACTTTTGGCGAGCGTTATTACGCAGGCCATAGCGAGCCAGCGTTTTCATTGCCTTTTCTTCTTCAGAAATGCGGTCAAGCACAATGTCGACGCACTCACGGCCAAGGAAGTCTGGTCGGTTGTTCACCTGGGTGAATACGCCAACTGACGTGCGTGGCCCAAAGGTAATTTTCCCTTCGGTCGGTTCGTTTTCACCACTTAATACTTTGAGCAGGTGAGTTTTACCGGTGCCATTCGGACCAATGAGACCAACTCGTTCGCCGTGGTGAATTTCTTCGCTAAATGGCATAAACAAATTGTCGATTGCAATTTTTTCGAGTTTGGCAACGCGTCGTGCGGCATCTGCTCCACGGAGGCGTACATAAATCTGCTGATCGGCAACCGGAGGCGGTGGGGGACCAGCAGCTACGAACTTCTCCCAGCGTGTTTCAGCGCCGTTTGCTTTGGTTGCATTCTTAAAGTTTTGTGCGGCGCGTTGTTTCATGATTTTCATGTGATGAAACAAACGACGTTCTTCTTCGTTCCAACGCTTCAAGTCGTCACCCAGCAGTTCTTGACGTTTTGCACGTGCTTCTGGGAACGTCTTATACGACCCACCATGCACCCAACAACCCGAACCTTCAATGACCACGACTTTGGTTGAACACTCTTCAAGTAATTTGCGGTCGTGACTCACCATCAAGATGGTGGACTTGCACGATTTGATCTGCTCTTCAAGCCATTTGCGGGTAGGGATGTCGAGGTAGTTGTCTGGTTCGTCCAGAAGCAACACATCAGCTCCGCTCGTGAGCAATAGGTCGAGTACCAAGCGTTTACGCTCGCCACCAGAAAGTTCGGAAACGAGACGGACCGAGAAATCGTCAACAGGTGTCTTTACGCTGCGTTGTGCAGATGCTTGCCACTTTGCTTCCAAGTCATAACCGCCAAGGTCGCCCCAGTCGGCGAGCGCATTGGCGTATCCCATGCCGTCGTCGTCTCCACTGCCAAGAGTTTTCTCTGCAGCAACTAACGCGCGTCCAGCATTTCGCAAATTCTTTGGAGCAACTTCAATCAACATTTCGCGCAAGGTGTCGTTAGGTCGAGACATTCCTACGTCTTGTGTCATGTTCAACATGGTTCCGCCAATAGCGAACTCGCCACCATCGGCTTCAATTTCTTGAGTAAGAATTCGCAGGATGGTGCTCTTGCCAACGCCGTTGGCACCAACTATTGCTGCGTGTTCGCCAGGTGAAACTTTGAAGCTCACATCAAAAAACAATTGATCCGCGCCTGGTGGGCCGTATTCAAGTTCGCTTACTACGATGCTGCTCACCCGAAAGAGTCTGTCGGAGAAATGGCTCAGTTACGCTGTGAAATGTGAATAATAAACGCGCATTTGGTCTTTTGCAGGTGACCAACGCGGTGTCGGGAATTTCAAATGGCGTGGTCATGATCACCGTGCCATGGATTGTGCTTGAACTCACGGGATCGGCAGCAAAAGCGGGGTTATTGGCCGCGTTATCCAGCCTGCCCGGAATTTTCGTTTCGCCAGTTGTTGGAGGATTAATCGACAGATTTGGTCGCCGAGCCATTTCTATGTTTTCCGATGTCATGTCGATGATTTCGGTATTGATGTTTTTGGTGATTAATGCCGTTGGTGATTTGACCTACTCGTGGATTTTAATAATTGCCGTACTTGGAGCATGTTTCGACCCTGCCGGATACACGGCTCGCAAGGCGCTTATTCCCAATGCCGCGACTGCTTCGGGAATTGAAATTGACTCGGCAAACGGCCGGCACGAAGGAATTTTTGCAATTGGTTGGATGGTTGGTCCAGCAATTGGCTCTGCATGCATCAAATGGAGCGGACCGATGCTTGCATTCGCTGTCACAGCAGTCATGTTTGCTGCAGCCACAATTGCAGTGTCGCTCATGCATGTGGATGATGAACATGGAAAAACAGTGGCGCATCACGAAGATGGACATGAGTCATTCTTCGCATCATTGCGCGAGGGCTTCCATGCACTGACGCGAGACAAGCCGCTGTTTGCTCTAGCAATTGGCTTCATGTTTTTGTCGGGTTTGTATATGCCTATTGACACGGTAATTTTCCCAACGTATTTTGAGTCCATAAATAATGCGACCGGACTAGGTGCGTTGTTTGCATCCCTCGCCGCAGGAATGGTGATCGGCTCATTTGCGTATGGGCGACTTGCCGCAAGGTTTTCAACCAGCGCATTGCTGCGCATTGTGATGATTGTGTCTACGGCATCTCTCATGCCAATGGTGATTTTGCCACCAACATGGTTGTTTGTTGTACTCGGATTCTTCGCCGGGCTTTCGTGGGGGCCGTTCAACCCGCTGTGGAACTCCATTGTGCAAAAGCGAGTTCAGCCAGAGTTGCAAGGTCGTGTGTATGGATTGCAGATGTCGCTGTTGTATGCCGCACCACCACTTGGGCAACTCATTGTTGGAGCATCCGTTGACCATTTCGGTCTGCAGTCAACATTTGTTGTGGTGATGGCGGTATTCGGGCTGGTGGGGTTCACCTTCGCTGCTACTCCAATATTGCGCAAGCTTTAGAGTGAAAGTATGCCACTTCACCCTCAAGCACAAGCAGTAGCCGACTTCTACGCAGCGGTGCGTACCGTACCGTTTGAGTCTCTTGGAATTGATGAAGCGCGAGCAACTTATGCTGCGGGTAATCCCGTTGGCACTGAAGAGGTGTATGAAATTCGGGATGTACTCGCGGGGACTATTCCATGTCGCTTGTATAAACCATCTTCACGAAATTATCTTGGTCTGATGGTGTTTTTCCACGGCGGTGGATGGACGATTGGCGATTTGAATACTCACGACACAGTGTGTCGTTCATTGGCAAATAAGTCAGGTCACGCAATTCTTGCCGTTGACTACCGACTGGCTCCAGAGCACGTTTATCCAGCCGCTTTCGATGACTGCGTTACCGCAGTGAAATGGGCACATGACAACGCGGCAGCCTTAGGCATTGACGGCACGCGATTGGCAGTTGGTGGCGATTCTGCAGGTGGCAACCTGGCTGCAGCGGTTGCACTGGCCGAAGTGGTTCCACTGAAATTTCAAATGTTGATCTATCCATCTGTGGATATGAGCATGAAGTCACCATCAATAGAAGAAAATGCGCATGCACCGGTGTTAACGAAGTCGGTCATGCTGTGGTTCGGTGATAACTACATGGGTAAAAACGGTGACCGTAGCGCCATCAGTGCATCGCCGATTCATGCCTCTGATGATGTGCTGAAGCGGATGCCACCGGCAATCGTGATTACTGCTCAATACGATCCTCTTCGCGATGAAGGCGAGGCTTATGGAAAACGACTAGTTGAAAATGGTGTCTCGGTAACGATCACTCGCTACAACGGTGCATTCCATGGATTCTTCAACATGCTTGCCATTCTGGACGATGCACAGTCTGCACACGCTCAAGCAGCAATGCTGTTAAAGAAATACTTGGACTAACGAATTATTCGTTGCCCTGCACACGCTCAAGGTGTGTGTTGTCGGCAGCAAGTAGGCCAAGTGCGTCACCAGGTGTGATCGCAGTGCAGAACTCGCCATGCAGGTTGGCAACGGTCATGTCGTGCACAAGTTCGGGGTCGTAGTCCGCGCCGTCCCAGCCAATTCGGTTTGACGTAGCGCAGCAGTCGGGAACGAGATACGTATCGAAGCCAAGATTGCCGGCCATGCGCGTGGTGGTTTCAATGCACATGTTGGTGAAAAAGCCAACGATGACGAGGCGTTGGATGCCTTTACGACGCAGTTCAACCTCAAGGTCAGTGCCAATGAATCCACTATTCACATCTTTTTCTACAACGATGTCACCAGGCTGAATTTCGAAGCCTGGTTTCTGATCTCCGGTAGGAAGCGAAAACTTCAGTGGTGAATTGGCCTCGCGTGAATCGTGACGTGTGTAGGCAATCGGTAATTCTTTTTCGCGAAAACCAGCAAGCAAGCGAAGCATGTGTGACTCTGCATCGGGGTTATTGCGACGACCAGTTGGCCCGCCCCAATGTTGCAATACGTCAACACCTTTTTGCACATCGATGAGCAGTAGGGCAGTTTCTTTTCCAAATTGGCGAATCATGGAGCAAATGCTACTTGCGACGTGAGTCGCGGGCTGCAGGCATCCAGTTTTCTCCAGCCGTTGCATCTATACGTGCAAGAAATTTGTGTCCTACTGGCTCGATGAGCGCGCAGTACTTCTCGGTGAGTTCGACACCTAAAGAACGCCATGCCTTTTCACTGAGTTCATTGGTCTTGTCCTCAAGGAATTCGCGATAGGCGAGACCTGCTTCATTGATCCGACCATTGGTCACAAATCCACGAACATCTAGAACATCCCACGCTTGCGCGAGTTGTGCATCGTCGGCTCCACGACTGCGTGGAATCCAGTCGCCCGGGTAACCCAAAAATGCATCGTGCAAAAGCCCCGCCTGCACACCGCTGATGTCTTCGCTGGCAAGAATGGCGAAGTGTGTGTCGCCACGCCATTCGCGAATGCAATTCACGGCAAGCCATGCACTGAGCACCGGATTGTCGATATTTCGTGGCCAACTTTTGTGTGCGGCGTACACGGTGTGTCCAGCAACGGGCAGTGAATCGGCCGCGTCCCACAATTGAGGAGCAAGTGCGCCAAGTTCGTTGATAATTTCTGGCGCATATTCGCTCAACCCGGCCACTACTGCTTCGTTGCGAACGCGGTATGCGTCTTCAAACGTGGTGTGTTGGCGTGCAACGTCCAAGCACAGATTGATAAATTCTTCACGAATGGAATAAAACGCTGCAGTAACAACATCGTTTCCCGCATTTGCAAGCGGGGCAGAACGAGTGGTGATGTAATAGCCGAGACCGTTGGGTACGCCAAGATCGGTAAACAGCTGAATGCCCTTAGGGTCCCAGTAGATCCAGCCAATTAATCGGTGTGATGCAAGCGATGCTCTGGCACTTAGTGATCGCCAATCAGTCATGTGAAGACCGTAGCAATAGTGCAACAATATGAGCGAACTATGAGCACTCCCAGCCTGTTTAGTGACAAGCGTGAGTTACTGCCATTTGATGGAAGCGCCTTGTTGATTCCGCGCTTCATTGCACCTGTTGAATCCACAAAACTCTTCGCAAAAATCAATGAGGAAACACCTTGGGAAATGCCTGAAATGGTGATGTTTGGAAAGAAATATCCACAAGCTGGATTATCCACATGGTTTACCAACACAAAAGTGAGTTATGTGTATTCAGGCATTACTCGCACGCCACATGCCATGACGCCACTGTTAAACGATGTCATGAATGCTTGCGCAGCGGCTTCTGGCGCAGAGTACAACTCGGTGCTGGTCAACCTGTACCGCGACGGCAACGACAGTGTCAGTTGGCATTCAGATAACGAAGAAATCAACGGAAGTGAACCGACTATTGCTTCGGTCAGTATTGGCGCTACACGCAGATTCGACTTGCGACACAAGGAATCTGGAGAGACCGTCCGTGTTGACTTGGAAGATGGTTCGTTGCTCGTGATGTCGGGGTTATCGCAGCACTGCTGGGTGCATCAAATAGCAAAGACGAAGACCAAAGTTGGCCCTCGCATTAACTTGACGTTTCGACGAGTAATTACTTCGCAGCAGCCTTAACACGCTGTGCAGCTTGGATGTGTTCGATGGTGAGACCACAGCATCCACCAATGAGTTGCACTCCGTTGTTCACCCATTCGGAATAAAACTCTTCAAGTTTTTCTGCGGGAATCACTTCGTTGAAGTTCCAGTCGGGCATTTCAAAATATCCACTGTCAGGGTAAACACCGATTGGGCCAGTAAACCGCTTGCGCACCATTTCGATGGTGTCACTCACCGCTTGAGGTTGCGTGTGCATCACGTTGACCACATCGATACCTGTCTCTGGAATGAAATTGATGATGGTTTCAAGCGGAGATTCTTCGGCGAGATTGAAGCTGATGATGTTTCCTGCATCGCTACGTCGTGCTGAAAGTCCGAACCATACGGGCAGTCCAGTTGCTTGCGCTGCTGCAAGTGCAAGTGGGGTTCTGTTCTCTTCGTACATCATTTCGAGCATGATGTGATCTACTCCACCGGCCTTCAGTAACTGCGCAAGTTCGTGAAACGATTCAGCCATTTGTGCTGGTGGAGGAGTGCGATCGGGGTCAACCAAGTCAGTTCCTGCAATGTGGGGAACCATGTGCGAAAGCGAGCCTCCAACTACAACATTGCGACCATCAGGAGCCTTGTCACGCGCGCGAAGTGCAGCGTCGACTGCAGTTTTCACAATGTCTTTGACCTTGTCGCCGTATCCAGCCGGAGTCAACATCATGGAATTTGCTGCATAGGTATTAGTGGTGATGACGTCACTACCTGCATGGATGTAGTCGAGGTGAATTTGTGTAAGCAGTTCGCCATTGTTCAGCGTTGCGGGGCCGCACCATGCTTCGGGGCTCATTTCCACGCCACGACGCTGCAGTTCAGTTCCTGTTGCTCCGTCAAGAATGATGACTTCGCCTGCGTCTAAACGCTGTTTGATTATCTGATAGCTCATGGTTACGACCTTTTTGTTGAAGCTGCGATTACACCAAGTAGTACGAACACGCTTCCAGCAACGTATCGCTGTACGAATGGAAGAGATTTACCTCGAAGTAGCGGGCCACGCAATGCGCTCGCAAGAATTGCATACAGTCCGTCGGAACACATACCTAAAAGTACAAAGATTGATCCGAGAACGAGTGACTGCAAAGCCGTTGAACCTTTTTCCGTGTCAATGAACTGAGGAAGAAACGACAGAAAGAACAATGCGACTTTTGGGTTGAACGTATTGACAACAATTCCTTGCGTAAAACTTTTGCGTCGTGATAGCGACTTTTGCTCTTGATTGAATGTTGCGGGTTTGCGAGACAGTGTTCGAATTCCGGTGTAGATCAGATAGCCAGCACCGATCCATTTCACTACGCCAAAGGCTGCGGCAGATGCGGCAATCACCGCGGAGAGCCCAAGCGTTGCGGCAACGACATGCATGAAGTTGCCGATCTCTAATCCCGCAACAGCAGCAAGTGCCGTGCTTCGACCATCGGAAATACTGCGATTAATGACGTACAACACCGCTGGGCCAGGGATAACGAGAAGCGCCAAGGATGCGATCGCAAAGGCGATCATGGAGTCAAGTGAGGGCACGAATGCAGACTAGTTCGTTACGGTTTCATGACAGTTGCCCCTAATCCTTGTAAAAGCAGAGTCAATGAGTAAAGGTGCAGTGAATAATTGGTAAATTTCTATCCAAGTCAAAAAAGGGAGAATGTATGAAGAAGTCAATCGTTCGAGTACTTGGTGTAACCGCAATTTTGTCGACCATGACTATGGGTTGTGCAGCAGATGCCAATGATGCATCTGGTACCCATGCAGATGCAGAACAAGACGCAGCTGCAGCTGGTGCTGGTGGAGAACAAGCAGTTGCTGCTGGTGCGAACGAAGGAAACTTCATAAGCGGAACTCTTCAAGAATGGAAAGTGTCAGTCTCGCCTAACAAGGCCACTACAGGGGAAGTTAAATTCACTATCTCTAACAAGGGCACCATTGGCCATGAGTTCCTCGTTGTTAAGACAGATATCGCAGACGGCATGATCACGCTTGATGGCGATCACTTCGCTGAACCATCGCCTGGCCTCGAAGTAATTGATGAAATCGGCGAATTCAAACAAGGAACAACAGAGTTGCTGGTGCTCACGTTGGAGCCAGGTAATTACCAGTTGGTATGCAACCTTCCCGGCCACTACGCCGCAGGAATGCATACGACCTTCGTCGTCAGCTGATCTCCGACACCACGCGCCAAAGGCGCGATCGTTAGTCTGTGGGTATGAGAGTTTCTGTAGATATGGGTTCATGCCACGGTCATCAAATGTGTGCCATTGCAGCGCCAGAAGTTTTTGGTAGCGACGAATTGGGCAACGCAACTGTGTTGATTGCTGGTGATATTCCTGCAGAGCTTGAAGGAAAAGCGCGTCGTGCCGAGGCAAATTGCCCGGAGCGAGCAATTATTATTAGCGAATAGTGAACCTGGGGGGTTCGTTATGACCGACACACGCAAGCCAGTTGAGAGTCTGCTTACGGACTACGACATTTTCGAACCGAGCTTTATTGCCAACCCGTATCCGGGATACAGCGAGATTCGTGAATCCGAATGCCCAATCGCGCATACCGATCGCTACCAGGGTTCATGGCTGCCAACACGGTACGAAGATGTTGTTGCACTGGCGCAAGAGTACGAAGTGTTTACTTCGCGTGGCATTTTGGTCATGCCTCCACCTCCTGGTCAGGCCGAAGGCGCTTACGGCGGCGTTGCAGCACCTCCAATTACTTCAGACCCGCCAGATCATCATTGGCATCGACGATTGATTCTTCCAGTGTTCGCTCCGCAAGCTGTAGCGAAGTACGAACAAGGAACTAAAGACTTGTGCAATGCATTAATTGATGAGTTCATTGACAAAGGGACAGCCGACGCTGCTGCCGACTACGCGCAGCACATTCCTGTGCGCGTAATTTCGACGATGCTTGGAGTTCCATTTGACATGGAAGAAGAGTTCACCGATTGGGTGCGTGGTGTATTAGAAAATATGCACGATTTAGAGCGACGCAAGCGCAGTCGACAATCGATTATTGAATTCTTTTTGGCTCAAGTTGAAGACCGTAAGAAGAACCCACGCGACAACGATTTGATTACCGAATTATTGAACACTGAAGTTGAAGGCAAGAAAGTCCCTATTGAGTACGTTCTTGGCGTGTGCAACCTGATGCTCGTTGCAGGAATTGACACCACATGGTCGGCAATTGGTTCTGTTATGTGGCACATGGCCCAACACCCAGAACACCGTAAGCAATTGCGCGAAAATGATGACCTGTGGCCAACTGCCATTGAAGAACTGTTGCGTGTGTATGCACCGGTAACTATGGCTCGCATTGTTGATCGCGACATCGAATTTCAGGGATGCCCAATGAAAGCTGGTGACAGGGTGCTGATGGCATTCCCGGCAGCCAATCGTGACCCGCGTCAGTTTGAGAACCCAGATGAAGTGATTTTGGATCGCGAACATAACCGCCATGTGGCGTTTGGCTCTGGCATTCACCGCTGTGCAGGCAGCAACCTTGCTCGCTTGGAAGTGCGTGTTGCGTTACAAACGTGGCTCGAACGCATTCCTGAGTTTGAACTTGTTGACCCGGCCAGTGTCACATGGGCCGGCGGTCAAGTGCACGGCCCACGCAGTTGCATGGTGAAGTTTTAACCAAAGAACAAACGTTTTAGTTGGTTGCCTCTTCGGAGTGCACCACATGGTGACCTTCAACATCGATTTTTGGAAGCACGCGGTTGATCCATGCTGGAATCCACCAGTTGCGATTACCTAAGAGTTCCATAGTTGCAGGCACCAACACCATGCGCACGAGTGTTGCGTCGATGAATACTGCAAGTGCCAGGCCAAGGCCAAACAACTTCAATTGACGGTCGTAACCAAGAACAAATGCAGAGAACACGCACACCATGATGAGCGCTGCAGCGGTAATGACTCGTGCAGTTGCCGTTAGGCCATCGGCTACGGCAGAAGCATTGTCACCTGTGCGGTCGTATTCCTCTTTCACTCGTGACAACAAGAACACTTCGTAGTCCATAGACAATCCGAACACAATGGCGAACAGCATCATTGGCGCCCAACTTTCAATTGGGCCAGCCTTGCCAACGCCGATCAGGCTCATTCCCCAGCCCCATTGGAAGATGGCGACAAGTACACCGTAAGCAGCACCAATGGAAAGCAAGTTCATGATGACTGCCTTCAATGGAACGAGCAAACTGCGGAATACAGCCATGAGCAACAGGAATGAAAGCGAAAGAACACCAAGGAACAGGTACGGCATACGACTGCCGATGGAGTCTGCGAAGTCCACGCCTGCAGCAGTGAAGCCTCCAACTTTTGCTTCAACACCAGTTTGTGGAATGACGTTTGAGCGCAAGTTGCGAATCAGTTCTTCAGTCTTTACGTCTTGCGGGGAGGTGGTTGGGTAAGCCATGACGAGCGAAAGACTTCCGTCTTGCGAAGCCGGCATGCCTTGTGCAAATGCAACACCTTCGGTGGCATTCAACGTGTCGACAAAAGTTTGCAATGCTTCTGGAGTTTTTGCTGCATCGCCTTGCACGGTAATAAAGAGTGGCCCGTTGAATCCAGGTCCGAAACCTTCAGCCAACATGTCGTACGCGCGGCGAACGGTGGTGGACTCCGGTGCATTTCCATTGTCACCAAAACCCAGGCGAATTGATGCGAGTGGCGCAGCGAGAACAAGCAAAATTGCTGTTGCGCTGAGTGCTGCGGTCCATGGGCGACGTTGAATAAAGCGACTCCAGCGATACCAGAAGGTGAGCTCTTTCGCCTTTGGCGTTTTACGTGGAATATGGCGTCGAAGTGGCTTGATTGCAAAACTGAGTGCGGTGATGACAACAACTGCAATCACGCCAATGAGTGCGAACGTTGGTGTTTCGGTAATTACCGCAAGCAATGCAGAAACAATGAAGGCAACGAGTGAAATGAGTGCCGCCCAGGTGGTCACGCCAATGCGATGCTTTGCCATTGCGAGAAGCGAAGGCAACAGTGTGATGCTTGCGAGCATCATGATGAGCACGCCGACAACTGCGCCAATGGCGAGTCCGCGAGCAAATGCAAGTCCCATGACGAACAATCCGAGGAGCGAGATGATGACGGTGATGCCAGCGAAAATGACTGCACGACCCGAAGTGTCTACGGCATCGACCACCGCTTCTTCTACGGTGAGTCCTTCGGCTAAACCTTCGCGGTAGCGAGTCACGATGAACAGTGCATAGTCAATACCGACGCCAAGGCCAATCATGGCAACAAGTGATGTGGTGAAGTCAGGCATCGGTACGACGTGGCTCAAGATGATGGCAAGCGATGAGCCCACTCCAAGACCAATGAGTGCGGTGCCAATCGGCAGACCCATTGCAAGCACAGAACCAAATGCAAGAACCAAAATGATCATTGCAGCGAGTAATCCGTAAATTTCGGAGGCTGGCATTTCAAAACCGGCAAAGACGTTTCCGCCGTATTCCAATTTCAGACCATCAATATGAACGGCTTTACCCATGTCTTGAATTTGCGTTGAAAGCGACATGATTTCGGACTGGGAACGAAGGGAAACATCAAGAGAAGCAAAGCCAGTTGTGCCTGCCTGGTTGATTTGACCCTGTGCAGTTTCGCTGAATGGTGAAATAACGGTTACGCCAGGAAGTGATTCAACGTTGTCAAAAAAAGGCGTGAGCGCTGCAACTACGTCATCGGAGTTGACACCATTTGGCGACGAGAAAACAATGTCACCGGAGAAACCAGCTTTGTTCGGGCTACTTGCCTCAAGCAGTTTCTGAACATCATTGGCTTCGCTTTTTGGAAGTTCGAATTGGGTGCTGAAGTCGCTGCCCATTTTTCCTGACAGCATGCCAACGATGACAAGGAGAGGAATCCAGATTCCGAACACCATGATTCGGCGATGACGAACGCTAAAACGAGCGAGTGCAGCAAGCATGTGAGGGGGCTTTCTGTGCAAGGCCAACAGGGGGTCGGCTCAGTGGACTATTAGATAGTAATTGGCACTAATTGCTTGAGGTCGGATTGAGGGCGTGAAATTAGTTACGCCAAGTAACACCAGTTGGCCATTCGCCAACTCCACCGTCTTCCATGAGCATGCCAGTGAGGTCACGATTGGTGTGACGCGAACGCCACACCAACATGTCCTGCGCCATGGTGAGCACTCGTGACGGATCGGTAAACGTGGTGCGCCACGTTGGGTCAGTAGCAAGATCAAATGCCAACCATGTTCCATCACCGAATTGCACATATGCCTTGTCGTCGTAACGTCGAACTGCGAGGTTCTGTTTTTCTAGTCGTTGATCCCACGGCCAATTCCGTTCGCCCATGCGAATGAAATAGTGACGCCAGTCGTATTCATACGATGCTGCATCTCGCCATTGGGGAAGCGGTTCACCACGCAAAAACGGAGTGAGCGGCAAACCATCGCATTGCTTCGGCACGGGTTGACCGAGTGCTTCTGCAATGGTTGGCACGATGTCAACATTTTCAGTGAACTCTGTGACTTCGGTTCCGTGCTGTGAAGAATGCTGAGGGTCACGGACGATTCCAAGAATGTGGTAGCTCTGATCGAAGAATCCAAGTTTCTCTTTTAGACCATGATCGCCTAATTGCTCGCCGTGATCTGCAGTCACAATGATGACGGTGTTTTCCCACATGCCAAGTTCGACCAAGGTGTCCCACACTCGACCAAGTTGTTCATCAACATCGCCGATCATGCCGTAGTACTGCGCGATCATGTGCCGAACTTCTGACTCATCAGTCGGTGCTGCCGCGCCTGGAATTTGCAAAGCGAAATCGTGAAATGGATGACGTTCATCTGATGGGCTAATTGGCATTGGCACATCTGCTGGGTCGTATGCACTTGACCATTTTCCTGCAGCGGAATATGGCGGGTGCGGGCGAAGGTAACTGGCGTGTGCAAACCACGAACCGTTTTGTTCGCGTAACCATGCAAGAAAGTGATCGGTCAGAAACGCCGACATTCCGAACTCCGCAGGACGCGATGGTTCGCCGAGTAACGCTTGCTGCGCATTCATCGGAACATCGAAGCCATTGGCGCGCAGGTGTTCGATCCACAATGTGTGAGGTTCGGGAAGAAAGAGCTTGCAGTCAAAACCTGGAAGCACTTCTTCATACGTGTTCAATCGAGAATCGTTTGAGTCTGCGACATCTCGGGGGTCGATTGCTTGGTCGGTATAACCAAATAGAACAGGTTCGTATCCGGCGCGTTGCGCAAGCAGCGCAACATTGTCAAATCGTCCATCGAGTGGTGTGCCGTTGGCAACGACGCGGTGATTCATTTGATACATGCCCGTGTACAAACTGGCGCGCCCAGGGCTGCATGGAGCACATTGGCTGTAGTGCTTGGTGAGGCGCACGCCCTGTTGCGCGAGCCGATCAAGATTTGGCGTTCGAACGAGTGGATGACCCGCAATGGATAAACAATCTGCACGGAATTGATCCAAAGTTATGAGCAGGACATTCGGCTTCATTGAGTGTGAAGCGTAGTGTGATTGTTATGAATTCTGCTGAGCGCACCACCGTGATGGTTGATGCTGGCACGGGAGTTGCGCTGCGTACGGTGCGCTGGGGAAATCCCGCAGACTCGGTGTTTGCTCCGTTGGTGCTCATTCATGGGTTGGCTTCAAACGCAATGTTGTGGGAGGGAGCGGCCCTTGAGTTAGCTGCCCTTGGTCATGCAGTCGTGGCGGTTGATTTGCGCGGGCACGGTTTGAGCGAAAAACCCGACGATGGATACGACATGGTGTCGGTGACAAACGATGTTGTTGGCGTCTTGCACAAACTTGCCGCAGATGGTTACGAGCGACCTGTCGTCATCGGTCAATCGTGGGGTGGCAACGTGGTAGTTGAGCTTGCACATGTGCACCCCGAACTTGTTCGCGGGGTAGTCGCTGTTGACGGCGGGTTCTTAGAACTGCAAACACATTTTCCACAATGGGAAGAGTGTTCAGTTGCTCTTCGTCCACCAAATTTATTGGGCACTCCTGTTTCACGGATGCGCGGATATATGGAAGGTGCGCACCCTGATTGGCCAAAGACAGGCATCGACGGCTCGATGGCCAATTTCGAACACCTGCCTGATGGAACTATTCGACCATGGCTTACCTTGGAGCGCCATCTGATGGTGTTGCGTGGATTATGGGAACACAAGCCGACACATATATATAAAGACGTATCCGTGCCGGTGATGTTTGTTCCCGCAGAAGGCCCGGGCGGTGTGTTTTCAGAAACAAAACGCCACGCCGTTGAGCACGCATTGCACAATGTGCCAACAGTTCGGGTTGAATGGTTCAGTCCCGCAGATCACGACTTGCATGCACAACACCCTGTGCGTTTTGCGAAAGTTGTGCATACAGCAACAACAGATGGGTTCTTTTCATGACGCTTCCACGCATTTTGGTCATTATGGGTTCTGGCGAAACTGCGCCAACCATGGTGCCAACCCATCGTCTTATTTCACGCATGTTGCCAAGCCCTGCGCGTGCAACACTGCTTGACACGCCGTACGGGTTTCAAGAAAATGCACCTGAACTCGCTTCAAAAGCAGTGGAGTATTTCAACACCAGTATCAATATGAAATTGGATGTTGCTGGGTTGACGCAATTGATAGACGCAGATGCGCTGACAGTTGAGCGCGGTTTGCAATTGGTAGCAGATGCTCATTATGTATTTGCGGGCCCTGGTTCGCCAACGTATGCATTGCGCCAATGGAGCGGAAGTCCACTCGCTGGTTTGCTGGTGAAGAAGCTGCGCGACGGTGGAGTAGTCACGTTTGCGTCTGCTGCTGCACTGACGCTTGGCAGATTCACGGTTCCCGTGTACGAAATTTATAAAGCCGGAGCTAACCCGTATTGGCTAGAGGGTTTGAATATTCTCGGCGAAATTGGCGTTAATGCTGTTGTTATTCCGCATTACAACAATGCTGAAGGTGGGCATCACGACACTCGTTTTTGTTACATGGGCGAACGTCGCCTTTCAGTAATGGAAACCGAGCTTCCCGATGACGTTTACGTGTTGGGTGTAGACGAACACACAGGTCTGATGCTTGACCTCGATGCAAACACTGCAACCGTGGTTGGCAAGGGTGTGGTGAGCCTGCGCTTGCGTGGAACTACCGCTGAAATTGCAAGCGGTGAAGTGTTCTCTATTGATCGCTTGCGTAACCCATGGTCGGATGTAGTTGCGTCAATAGCCGCCGCAACTCCTTCTTCAGCACCAGCGGTAGTTGAAACGGTAGATAGCAATTTGCGTCATGCAACCGATCGACTCAATAATGCATTTGCTGCTGCGCTTAATGAAGGAAATGCAGATGCTGCAGCGCGTGCTGCGCTGGAGTTAGATGATGCAATTGCGGGTTGGTCTGCAGACACGTTGCAAAGCACTGACGCAGAATATGCGCGCAGCGTATTGCGCAGCATGGTGACACGTCTGGCAGGTGCGGCGACTGGTGGGTTACGTGACCCGCGCGAAGTCGTTGGGCCGTTCGTGCAAATTCTGCTTGATCTTCGTGCGCAGGTGCGCTCTGACAAACGCTTCGATTTGTCCGACTTGATTCGCGATCGATTCGCTGACATCAACGTTGAAGTGCGTGACACCCCGCAGGGCGTTGAATGGGGCTTCCGCCAAGAGAGTTAAGTTCACACATAGCTTCACACGTGAGGGTGTTGGAAAATTGTGGTCATTATCAAAAGTAGATGTGACTACAATTGAAAGATGAGGAAAATCGCTCAAACCCGTCAGGTTGAAGTTGGAATTCGCGACTTGAAGAGCCAATTCAGTAAGTACATCGATCGTGTCCAAAAGGGAGACGAAATCATCGTGACAGAACACGGAAAACCGGTTGCGCGCATTAGCCCAGTCA